>CAZJOL010000076.1:6083-11264 GCA_964547605.1 uncultured Bacteroidaceae bacterium
GCTGTTTTTGAAGTGGCCATCATGATTTCCGTATTGGCACAGCGGCCTTTGTACACCTGACAGCAGGTCTGATCACACATCTGATATCCTTCAGCTGCATGCTTGTCAATATTTTTCAGCGTATACGTGCGGGCTGCAACAGCCTGCACCTTGTAGAATTCTGCGTTTTTGGCAATGCCTGCTTCGGACTGAACAACACCTGCAACATAATGCTCAAGCTCAACTTCATTGATCAGCCACAACGATTTATCAACGCGCAAAGAAATGGATAGATCGTCGTCGTAGAGCCGGGTTGATTTACCTGCAGTCAATTGAAAGATATTCAGAAATCCTACACTCCGCAGTTTCAGATGTTTTCCGCAAAAAATGGTGTCGGTTTTTGTCAGAATCACCAGGTCATAATTGAGTGGTGCGATATGCAGGGAATCTCCCTTGTTGAATAATTTCACGGTATTGCCGGCCGTATCCTGTAACTGATATGTTCCTGAAAACACAATGAAATCAATCGAATGAACGCTTTTCTCGGAATGAATGCGAACCTTGATATCCTGCTGTGCCTGTATTGATGGGGCATTCAACAATGCAATAAAAAACAGTAACAGGATTCTTGTTTTCATATCACGGTTTACAAATATTGATAATCTGCGTGGCAACCCGCTCCGAAGCGCCTGCTCCTCCAAGTTTTGAATACAACAAATCGTATTCCGAAAGCATGGCATCGCGTGAAGGTTGTGGTGGGATGAGTTTTTTCATTTCATTCACCATATTGTCTTTTGTGAGATCGTGCTGAATAAGTTCGCGGCAGACTTCTTTTCCTGCAATCAGATTTACAAGCGAAATGAATTGTATGTTTTTTCCGACAAGTCGTTTTGCAATCATGTATGAAACAGCATTGGCCTTATAGCAGACCACAAGCGGAACACGGAACAATGCCGTTTCGAGTGTTGCAGTGCCGCTGGTCACAAAGGCACACTGGGCCTTCGAAAGCAAAGCATATGTCTGGTCAGTGATTATTTCAATGTTGCGTCCACCCGTGTTGTAAAGCTCTTTTGGCAAAAGACTGACAGCTCCGATTACAATTCTGTGTGTCGAAGAAAATGCGTCCGATGCTTCGAGCATGAGCGGGAACATTTTTTTCAGTTCCTGTTTGCGGCTGCCCGGAAGCAGCGCCAGTACTGGCTTTTCAGAATCAGTAAACGTTGATGGTGATGAATTCTTTTTGAAATCTTCTACTGCATCGATAAGCGGATGCCCTTCGTAGCGTACATTCATTCCGTGCTTCGAATAAAATTCTTTTTCGAATGGAAGAATGGTGAACATTTCATTCACTGTCCGCCGGATTGTTTTTACACGAGATTTTTTCCATGCCCAGACCTGCGGCGAAATGTAATAAATGACTTTAATTTTCTTTTCGTGCGCCCATTTTGCCATGCGCAGATTGAATCCCGGATAGTCAATCAGAATGAGGACATCGGGCTTGAATTCTTCAACCTGTGATTTGCACAATCTGAAATTCCGCATAATGGTGCGCAGATTCATGAGGACTTCTACAAAGCCCATGAATGCAAGTTCCCGGATGTGTTTCTTGACATCGGCACCTTGCTGAATCATCCGGTCGCCGCCCCAGGCCTGAATTTCAGCGCTGGCATCCTTCAGTCTGAGATGCTTTACGAGGTTGGACCCATGCAGATCACCCGAAGCTTCACCGGCTATGACGAAATATTTCATGCAGCCCAGTTGAGATAAAAATACACCATGGCCATTAAGAATGTCACAAGAAGAATTCCTTTCCCTGTTTTGTCGGCCTTGAGTTTAACCAGATAGTATCTGAAGGGGATCAGGTTGGCGCAAATGGCCAGCAACTGATCGGTGCTTTGCTGAAATATATCGCCGCTGCTTCCTGCAAGAATACTGGTGATTCCCTGAAGCAACAGCCATGTGAGAACCGGCAGCAGCACTGCTATTCCGATGCCCAATAAAAAATTATCCCGTCTGAAAAATTCTTTCATAATCCCTGAAATTGATTTCTGGTCACATCAAGAACGCTGTGAGCAGTTAAGTCTATTGTAACCGGAACAATACTGATAAACCCCTTCTGAAGGGCATTTTCATCAGTGTCTTCCTGTACTTCCGGAATGATAAAATCACCTTTTAGCCAGTAGTATGGCTGATGATGAACGTCGAGGCGTGAGTCAAATTCCTCGTTCCAGTATCCGATGCTCTGACGGCAGACTTTCACTCCGGCGGGCTTGTCGGTGTCCGGAAAGTTTACGTTGATGCAGGTTCCGGCGGGAAGTCCGGTCTTCATCAGTCGTGCACTGATTTCCTGCACATAGGATTCCATGAAGCTGAAATCGATTTTCGGATTCGGATTGCACATTGAAAATCCGGCTGACGGAATATTCTGCATGGCGCCTTCGATTGCTGCAGCCATGGTTCCGCTGTACAGAACATTGATGGAATGATTGCTTCCGTGGTTGATACCGCTGACAATCAGGTCAGGCCTTTGCTTCAATATCTGATTGAGTCCGAGTTTAACGCAATCGGCCGGTGTTCCGTTGGTAGTGTATCTTTCAACCTCGCCGTCATTTGGCAGATGTTGAATGCGCAGCGGATTTTTAATGGTCACCGCATGACCCATTCCGGACATCCCGGTTTCGGGAGCAACAACAACAATTCTCCCCATGGGGCGGAGAAAGGAAATGAGAAATTTTATTCCCGGAGCGTCAATTCCGTCGTCGTTTGTAATTAAAATAGTTTTCTCCATACAAGATTAATCCACCTCACTTAGTTTTTTTTCAAGCTCTTTCAGCGCTTTGTTTTGTTCTTCGAGATTTTGATTGCCAGTCACAATGCTTGCCTTGTTGTTTTCAATGTTTTTCTCGGCATCTTCAATTCTCTTTTTGTAATCATCAATATCTTTTGCAAGCTTTTCATTGTCTTTGGTAAGTCCTTCAATGTTTTTTGTTGTTTTGCCAATCACATCTTTCTGCTCGTCAATTTTTTTCTGAACCGCTGATTTGGTCTGCTCAACAGCGAAGTCGTAAATCATTTTTTCCGCTACTTTATAACCCGAAGCGTGTTCCTTTGAATTCAGATAGGCACCACCCAGATTGAAACCAACCATGAAGCGGACTTCACCGTTTTTTTCTTCAATGACAGAGTAAATATCAATGGTGTTTGATGAGATTGATGGCAATGAAGCGTCATCAACAAACATTTCTTTTTTTCCGGAAACTTTTCCGCCGGTGTCTTTCATTTTGTCTTTCCATGCCTTGGCTACATCATCTTCGTTGGCCCCGGCAATGGTTACAACCAGACAATTATTTTTACCGTCACCGATTTTTTCAATGCTTTCGGTGACCTTTGTTTTCTGTGCCTGTGCAGGGAATAAAATGACTGCAGCAGCTAAAATCAATAAGAATCGTTTCATGAGGATTATATTTTTTGTAAAGGTACAAATTTCGCCTGAACTGAGAAAATACGCTGTGTCTTTTGTGTTTTTCTGTACATCTTTTAACTTTTGCCGTTACAATCGTTACATGTTACAATCGATACGGATTTCATCACCAATCTATCTTTTCACACCGGTCACGTTTTACGTGATTTCCATATTGGCGAAGCCGCACATTTCCAAATTCATTTCGTTTTACATTACTTTGCAGCCTTAGCCTTCAAACTTCAGTAATCAGTGATCAGCTCTGAGAAGTAGTTTAGAAGATATGAAATCAGAGATACAAAATCAGGCGATAAACATTGCGCTCACATTTTTACGTTACCTTTTACCTTTATTAACTTTACGAACTTTCAACTTGCATGGCCTTGCGCTTTTGTATCTTTGCAAAAATTCATTCCGATGGCACTGATCAAAAAAGTGAAAGGCATATTGCCCGGATTCGGCGCTGATTGCGTGATTGCCGAGAATGCTACCATTAGCGGCGATGTAGTTATGGGCGACCATTGCAGCGTGTGGTTCAATGCGGTGATCCGCGGCGATGTGCATTCAGTCCGCATTGGCAGCAACGTGAATATTCAGGATAATGTGGTAATCCATTGCACTTATCAGAAATGTCCGGTTTCAATCGGTGATAACGTCTCCATTGCACACGGTGCGATTGTGCATGGGTGCACAATACACGACAATGTGCTGATAGGAATGGGCTCCATCATCATGGACGATGTGGTGGTGGAAAGCAACTGCATCATTGCGGCCGGAGCGGTTGTCACCAAGGGAACCCGCGTTGAAAGCGGCTCTGTGTATGCAGGCATGCCGGCCAAAAAAATAAAATCAATTGATAAGTCGCTCCTCGAAGGTGAAGTGAAGCGGATTTCGGACAACTACATGATGTATGCCGGCTGGTACGACGAAGGGCTGTAGAAATTAGCCCTTCGACGGAGTTTCCCCAGCTGTTGACTCTTCGACTCCGCTCAGAGTGACAGCTGCTGCGCTCAGGATAGAATTTGAGATTTTTGATTTAAGATTTTGTCTTGGACTTGATGTCATTTGGGAAGAATTGTGCGTATATAAATGGTTGGGAATGTCTCAGTGAGCAGTTGTTCATTCTGTCCCCAACTTCTCAAGAATTTCCTCCGCAGTCATTTCCATTTTCGAAAACGCAAACCACTTCTTTCCTAAATCTTTTAGCGAAGCACCGAAATGATAAACCACCTCATCAATAATAAGAAAGCGGTCGTGCGATTTTGAAAATACCAGCAAATCAATGGGTGCATATTGTTGGTTGTGTTTCTGCAAATCGAGTTTCAATTGTTTTGTAATTTGCGAAGAATAAATAATAGCGGAAACACTCTTTTTTCGCTTGGAAAGTAATGTCAGAACAGTTTCATCAACATAATTGTCAATCAGAACAATGCTCTGTTTTGCCGATTTTATCAGTTCAGACACAAAAGCGTACGCATCGAAAATTTGTCCGTCGAAAAAAACGCCTTCATTTGGAATCGTTTTTTTGCCTTCCAAAGCCTTAAAAACCTGCTCAAATTTTCGATCGGTTTCATGTTGCTTCGTCTCTATTTTATTAAAACGATGCTCGATCAATGAATTGTTTAATACCAAATGCCTCATTTTGATAAAAGCATTGATAATTTGAATGCTGACTGAAATGGCCACCTCGCTGTTTAGAATAGCCGACAGCATGGCGACTCCCTGCTCAGTAAAAACATAAG
>CAZJOL010000077.1:0-10804 GCA_964547605.1 uncultured Bacteroidaceae bacterium
CAGACGTCCGCGCATACTGTCGCGGATGGAGTTGGGCTGCTCATGAATTTCCTTGAGCATGAAATGCGGATAACCGCCTTTTTCGATGGCGCCCAGATTCATTTCCAGCTTTTGAACATAGGGTGTTTTATCGATATTCTTGATGGTCTTGATTTTCAGTTCCTGACCGCGTTCGAGAATAGCTATTTCTTCGTCTTCGAGATAAACGACGTTTTTGGTGTATTCAACAATGGGTGTGGCATCCGAAGCTATAAAAAATTCGTCGGTGCCGATACCAATCACCATGGGGCTTCCTTTTTTGGCTGCGATGAGCAAATCCGGATTATCCTGCGAAGTGATCACAATGGCATATGCTCCGATAACCTGACTGAGAGCGATTTGTACCGCTTCGACCAGACTTACTTTTTCGTTTACCTGAATATCTTCGATGAGATGAATGAGTACTTCAGTGTCGGTATTGCTCTTGAATTCGTAGCCACGGTTGATGAGTTCTTCTTTCAGAATGGCGTAGTTCTCAATGATTCCGTTGTGGATCATAGCCATTTTTCCGGAAGGAGAAACATGCGGATGTGCATTAACGTGGTTGGGTTCTCCGTGAGTGGCCCAGCGGGTATGCGCAATGCCAACCGTTCCGCTCAGATTTTTATCCTTGACCAGTTCTTCCAGATCACGGACTTTGCCCATACTCTTATAAACCCGCAGACCTCCGTTGAGCAAAGCAACGCCAGCGCTGTCGTAGCCTCGGTATTCAAGCCGGTGTAAACCATTTATCAGAATAGGATAGGCCTGACGTGGCCCCAGATAACCAACAATTCCACACATAACAGATAATTTTTTTAATTTATTGAATAAGGCTGTACGTTAATTCAAGTCTCATCGGATTAGTGTTTTCAGGGCCGTTCAGAATGACACGGTTGCCATATATTGAAGTTCCGCTGACCATCAGTACATAACCATAGGACATCTTACCCCCTGTAATGATGTCCTGCATATGTCTGGTAATCACAAAGCGGTAACAACCAAGATTCTTATCATAAGTACCCCCGTACGTTTCAGCATCAATTGTGTTGTCGCTCAGAAAAGCATAATCACCATCTTCGTCAAGTGCAACAAGCGAAAGCTTTACAGGCCGTGGATAGGACTCATTGGTGATATCGCTCAGATCGGCCGGTATGAAAAGTTCTGCGCGGTTTATCACCACCGAAAACACATCATCGGCAAGAGCTGTCACATCGGGAAATTTAAGCACGGCTTCAGTTCCGCTGAGAGGCTGAAGATAGAGTTTTTGCTGCCCGAGAGCTGTATCGCCGTTAATCTGAGCAAGCAAATCGGGATTCCCACCTGCAAAAGAGAAATGGTTGAAATTGCTGTAACGTGCACAGGAAGTTGTTATGTTGAATTTATAACTGAGTGTGTCGCTGTCGTTGTGATAGTAAATTGTAAGTCCGGAATTGGCTGATAAAACATCGAAAGAAATGATTGACCCGTTTGGATTTTCAGAAGTCGGAATCACGCTGATGCCATGAAAGAAATCCTGGAAAACGGCATTGGATGCCATATATCCCATGGCCGAAGCTTCGACGATTTCTTTGCCCAGGTTTTTATCCAGCGGGATACGCAGTTGGGGAGCGAGTATTTTGCCGCCAAGGTAAACACTGTCCTCATTATTGGGCAGGAATGACTTGCCTCCCAGTTTGCGGCCTGAAGCGATGGGTGAAAAAGCATAGTAAGAACTGTCAAGCGAAATGGCTTCACTCAGCTCGTACACATTAAATGTCATCCTGTTGTTCTGTTTGTTGTTGCCGTAAATGGTGTAGTACTCCAGATGTAAAATCACGGAGTCAATGACCACATTGTCGCCAAAATTCACATCGGTGCCTGAAAGCCGCAGCTGCGTGCAGAACGAAGCTTTGGTCGGCCCGAAAACCGGATCGGTGTAATAGCCGGCCAGACTGACGGCGGTTTCATCCGTGCGGACACTGTCGGCCTGGCGCGTGTAAGCTGTTATTAAAAACGTATCCGATTTCACAGCGTTGAGTTCATCGCCGGGCGGCTGAATGTCGAGTCCAAGCTGTTCATCGGCATTACATCCTGTGAGGATGAGGCCGGCAGCAACAAGAACAGTAAAAACCGTTTTCGGCAAAAGTTGTTTGAGTTTGAGTCTGATCACCTTATTCATATTAAGCCTGCAAAATTAGCAAAATAACTTGAAATGCTTTGCTTTATTGTGCTGCGTTGTTGTCTGATTCTTCGGACATTGGCAGTTCAGTGCCTGTCACCGGAACTTCTGCCGGAACAGTTCTTTTAATTCGCATCAGGCCAAACATCATCACCAGGGCTGTAAGGATTACAATCTGAATGACCAGCGAAGTGCTGATCAGATCAATTCGGTCACTTTGTGCAACTGAAAGGAACAGCAGAATTGTTATAAGTCCGCGCGGCGCAATGCACAAAAAAGTAAATTCCTTTATTTTTAGCAATTTCAGAAATGCAAACCTGATTGTAAAAATGCCGGCTGTTATGGCCAGTGCCCAAGGCAGACTTTGTGTGTTGAGTAGCTCTTCGGTTTCAATCATAAATCCAAAGAGAAGGAAGAACAGTGTTCTGATCAGAAACGAGCCCTCACCAACAATTTCCTTGAATCTCACATATTCTTTCTTCAGAGATTCGATGTGAAAAACCTTAACCCATTTCACTTTGTACAACTGTTTGAGGTTGGCAAGAAAAATTCCGAACAGCATTATAAAAATGAGCCCGGGCAGGTGAAGAACTTTGGTTATGGCATAAAGCAGAATAATCAGCATTATGATTGGTACAAATTTTACATGATGGGTGATCGAATGCAAAAGCACGGAAAGTCCTACAATACCGGCAAATGAAATGATCAATGTGATTATTATATATAGAAAGAAATTGCCGAAAGTGAGCCAGCCGAAGCTATCATTTAATGCAACAAAGTTGAAAAGGATGACGCCAAAAATATCCGACAGGCTTGATTCATATGTGACCAACTCTCGGTTGGCTTTGCAAAGTGATTGTGCGCTTGGAATGGCTATGGCGCTGCTGATTACACAGAGCGGAATCACATTTGTAAGTGCGGTTTTAAATGGTACATCCGAAACCTGCTGAACAATCAGAGCCAGTCCTGCTGCCAGAATGAGCATAGGAAGCAGCGCCATCAGCAGTGAATTCAACACAACTCTTTTTTTTGAACGGTTAAGCTCAAGATCCATGGAGCCCTCAAGCACAATCAGAATAAGTCCGATTGTGCCAATCACAGGAAGAGCTTCGCTGAGGTCCGGAACATTGATGCCGAACTGCACGGCAAGCTGTCGCATCAACCATCCAATCAGAAGCAGCAAAATGACAGACGGAATCCCTGTTTTTGCTGAGGTTAAATCAAAAACATAGGAAATGAGAATCAGAACGCACAGCGTGATTATTATTCCGGTGGTCATATTTTATTTCGTACGATACATGTGTTCGGCTTTCAAAAATAGCGATTTTTATTTTGCCGGAATGGCTCCTGCTAAAACACCGCGATATTTATTACTTTTGCACCTCACTAAACAACATATCTCATGAGCGAAGACCTTTTTAAAAAAATTGTTTCCCATGCCAAGGAATACGGTTTTATTTTTCCCTCTTCTGAAATTTATGACGGGCTGAGCGCCGTGTACGACTATGGTCAGTACGGCTCCGAACTTAAAAACAATATCCGCAGCTACTGGTGGAAAAGCATGGTGCAGATGCACGAAAATATTGTAGGAATCGATGCCGCCATATTCATGCACCCAACCACCTGGAAAGCTTCGGGACACGTGGATGCTTTCAACGATCCGCTCATTGACAACAAGGATAGCAAGAAGCGTTATCGCGCCGATGTGCTGATTGAGGATTACGCTGAAAAGCAATTCGAAAAAGCAGAAAAAGAAGTTGAGAAAGCAAAGAAACGCTTTGCTGACAATTTCGATGAAGCCCTGTTCAGGAGCACCAACCCGCGTGTGCTTGAATACAGGAAAAAAGGCGAAGATGCCGTTCATAAAATGGCTCAGTTGCTCGAAGCCAATGATCTCGAAGGTGTACGTCAGCTGATTGTGGATCTCGAAATCGTATGCCCCATGAGCGGTTCACGCAACTGGACCGATGTGAGGCAATTCAACCTGATGTTCGAAACCCGCATGGGATCTGTTGCCGAAGGTGCTGAATCTATTTTTCTAAGGCCTGAAACAGCACAGGGGATTTTTGTCAACTTCATGAATGTCTATAAAACCGGCCGCATGAAAATTCCTTTTGGAATTGCTCAAACCGGTAAAGCTTTCCGCAATGAAATTGTTGCACGCCAGTTCATTTTCCGCATGCGTGAATTTGAACAGATGGAAATGCAGTTTTTTGTGAAGCCCGGAAGCGAAATGGAATGGTACGAAAAGTGGCGCGAAGAGCGCATGAAATGGCATATGGCCATGGGCATCCCTGCATCGAAATACCGCTGGCATAATCACGAAAAACTCGCCCATTATGCCAACGCAGCTTCTGACATTGAATTCGAATTTCCGTTTGGATTCAAGGAGCTTGAAGGTGTGCACAGCCGCACCGATTTCGATCTGAACGCGCATCAGAAATTCAGTGGAAAAAAATTGCAGTATTTTGATCCGGAATCTAATGAAAGCTATGTGCCTTATGTTGTTGAAACGTCGATAGGCCTCGATCGCACA
Organism: uncultured Bacteroidaceae bacterium; assembly: GCA_964547605.1. GTDB lineage: Bacteria > Bacteroidota > Bacteroidia > Bacteroidales > DTU049 > GWF2-43-63. The sequence goes on from CAZJOL010000077.1 coordinate 4,716, forward strand.
TTTCTGGCTGTTTTTAGTCATGCATACGAAGAGCAGACGCTCGAAGATGGCTCTGTACGCACAGTTCTGCATATTCCTCATTTTCTTGCACCCATCAAAGCCGCTGTTCTTCCGCTGGTGAAGAAAGACGGCATGCCTGAAGTCGCCATGAGAATCGTGGAGGATCTTCGTCAGGACTTTATGGTGCAGTACGACGAAAAAGATGCTATCGGTCGTCGCTACCGCAGACAGGATGCCATCGGAACTCCCTTCTGCATCACGGTTGACAATGAGACAATGGAAAATAATACGGTCACAATTCGTGAACGCGACAGTATGGAACAGATTCGTATTCCGGCCGAAAACCTGATAAATGTCCTGTCTGAAAAACTGCGACCAAAGAAAGTGTAACTTTGTAAATCACCAAAAAAACACTGTTATGACAACCGAAGAAAAAGTTCTTGATGCCATGAAAAAAGCAGGCAAAGCCATGTCTGCCGGACAGATTGCCGAAGCAACCGGTATCGACCGCAAGGAAGTTGACAAAGCAATGAAAACGCTGAAAACGGGCGGTAAGATTGAATCTCCAAAGGTTTGCTACTGGCAGCCTAAAAAGTAATTTCAGATTCACGTGATGCATAAAACTCTTCAGCCACTCATATACGCTTTATTGCTTGCCGCAGGCCTGGCAGGCGGTTATTTCCTTTCTTCCATGTCGGGCCGTTCCGATGCTTCAACTCTGAAGCAGGGGAAAATTGACGAGGTTATTCAATATGCCAACGACAATTATGTTGACAGCATCAGCTATGACATGTTGGTGGAGGATGCCATTGCGGGAATGCTTGAAAAACTCGATCCGCACTCGGTTTATATTCCGCAACTGGAATTGGATGCGGTCAATGATCAGCTCAGCGGATCGTTTGAAGGAATCGGTGTTCAGTTCAGGATTGAGGATGACACCATTGTCGTGATCGATCCGATTGCCAATGGGCCAAGTGCGCGCAAAGGTATCATGCCTGGTGACCGCATTGTGAAAGTGGATGGGGAAAAGGTGGCAGGCATTGGAATCAAAAACGATGACGTGTTGAAAATGCTGAAAGGTCCTAAAGGAACCAAGGTTGTTCTAAGCATTTTCAGAAAAGGAGTGAAAGGTCTGCGCGATTACACAATTACACGTGATGTGATTCCGTTGAACAGTCTTGATGCGGCCTTTATGGTTAATCAATCAACCGGATACATCAAACTGAATTCATTTTCAGCAACTACCTACGATGAATTTGTCGATGCTATGAATGTGCTGCAGCCGGCCGGCATGAAAAATCTGATTCTTGATTTGCGCGACAATGGCGGTGGCTATCTGGATTATGCGGTGGATATTGCTGATGATTTTCTTCCCGAAGGAAGCACGATCGTTTACACCAAAGGTCTGCACCGAAAGGACAAATATTATCATTCACGCAGCGATGGCCGCTTTGAAAACGGGAAAGTGGTGATTCTTATTGATGAATTTTCTGCTTCAGCGAGCGAAATTCTGGCAGGTGCTATTCAGGACAATGACCGCGGACTGATCATCGGTCGTCGCTCTTTTGGAAAAGGGCTTGTTCAGGAACAGCATGAACTCAGGGATGGATCGGCTTTTCGCCTGACTGTTGCCAGATATTACACGCCAAGCGGCAGATGCATTCAGCGTCCGTACGAAGAAGGTTATGAAGAATATTATCTCGACTTCTACAAGTCGCTTCTGCTCAACGATTCAGCGGCACGTGAATATAACCTGAAAAAGAATGATACGCTGGTTTACCGCACCAGCAAAGGACGTCCGGTGTATGGCGGCGGAGGAATTATTCCGGACACACTCGTGCTGCATGATTATACCATGAGTCAGAGTTTTCAAACCGGGTTTTTCTCATCCGGAAAACTTTTCGAACTGGTGTTTCAGTATGTCGATGGTAACAGAAAAAGTCTGAGAATAAAATACCCCGATATCGCTGCATTCCGCAGCAGTTTTCAGGTTCCGGATGTTCTGATAAGCGCAGTTTTTGCTGCCGGCGGAATAAATCCGGCTACGGTATCTGAACAGGACAAAGCTACGGGTGCTGCGTTTGTTAAAGCCAATATTGCCCGTGAATTATTTGGTATCGAAGCGTACTACCAGATAATTATTCACCACGATAATATGGTAAAAAAGGCGCTTAAATATTTCGGAAACTAGCGATTACTCTTTGTATGTGAAACGGAATCAACTCCTGCAGTTGAATCGTTCAGAAAGTCATTGGCAGCATTCACACTTGAATTCAAGCTGGTGTCCTTTTTAATGCTGTCTTCAAAAGCATTCATTTCTTCTTTTTCCTTTTTCTCGGAATTTCCGCAGGAACTCAGAAACAATGCGGCAATGATGGTGGTTGCAAAAAAGTATTTCATATGAAGTTTTCTGTAAAATTAGAAAATCTGTTTTGATCTGATCATCGTTTTTTGTAATCTTCCAATGCTTTTTCCGCCATGATGCGATGGTTTTCATCATCAAAATACCCCTTGGGATACTTCATGTCAAGTGCATCCAGTGCTTTAACAACGTGTTTGGCCACTAAATAATTTCGGTACCATTTATCATCTGCAGGAACAATGGTCCATGGAATGTCGGGGCTGCATTTCCTGAAGATTTTTTCATACACTTCCATGTATTCATCCCATTTGCGCGATTCGGCAATGTCGGCCGGATCGTATTTCCAGTGCTTGTCGGGTTTTGTCAGCCGGCGTCTGAAACGCTTCACCTGTTCGTCGCGCGAAATGTGCAGATAGAATTTCAGAATATGCGTATTGCTGTCGGTCAGGAGATTTTCAAAACCGTTCACATAATCATACCTGCGTTTGATTTTATCGGGAGTGAACAATTTGTGAACCTCGGGAACAAGAATATCTTCGTAGTGCGAACGGTTGAAAATATGAATCATTCCTGTTCGGGGTGTATGCTTGTGTACGCGCCGGATAAAGTCATATGCGTATTCTTCCGGTGTGGGTTTTTTAAATGGCTTGACCCGCACACCCATGGGATTTATTTTTCCAAATACATGTTTCACCGTGCTGTCTTTTCCCGAAGCGTCCATGCCCTGAAGAATGACCAGCAGACTGTTTTTATTTTCGGCATACATCAACGATTGCAGCTCGCGAAGTTTTTCAACCAGGCGGTCGGTTTCGTTGATGGTTGCGGTTTTGTCAACGTTTTCGGGTGCGTTTGTAGAGAATTTTTCAAGCATGGAACTCAGATTGTTTTTGTGTTGGCGCCTTCTTTTTCATTGGCGATGCCATAATACAGCGCAGCGTTGATTTCAAAACCGGTCAGAAATATCATTGACAAAATGAAAAGAAAAAGCATGAGAATAAAGAGAGCGGAAATGCCACCATACACTTCTTCATATCTTGTAAAGCTCGAAATGAAAGCATCAAATCCAATTGACGCAATTACTGTGAGAAAAGACGCCATGATGGTTCCCGGACTGAAAAAATGAAAACGCTTCTTTTTGGCAGGGGCGAGATAATAAATGGCTGCCAGAATGAAAGTGATAAAAAGAAAGAAGAAAGTGTATTTGACAATGAATACCAGACTGGCCGACCAGATAGGTCCAAGAATTTTATTGTAGCGCAGCCATTCAATGACTTCCTGATTGAGAAAAAACACGGGGACCGCAACGACTGCAAGAAGCATCAGAATTAGGACAAGCATTAATGCAACTCCGAATTGTTTGTGCAGTGGCCGGTTTTCATGTATATGATATGAGTTGTTAAAAATTACAATGCTGGCACGGATGCCATTGACAGCAAAGTATAGTGTTGCAATGGCTGTAACTGAAATTACACTGCCTGCAAACCCGCTTGCAGCCTCAGTAACCGGTTTGGCAATGGATGCGAAAATTTGTCTCGGCAAAAAAGTTCCAAAAATGGAAAGCAGAATGTCTTTGCTTTCATCCGGAAGTAGTAGCGGCAATGCCGTATTGATAAGAATGAGAGCGGGTATGGCAGCCATCATAAATTTGAAGGCAAGTGCAGATGCTCTCATGGCAAGTACGGAGTTTTTAAAACCTTCAATCAGAAGCGACATCACAGAATAAATGCTTTTGCCGTCGCTTCCCGGAAATTTGTGGTTTCTGGAATAACTGAGCATCCTGTCATAAACAGGAAGTTCACTCAGGTTGATTCGTTTTTTGCTGTTGCCTTTAGTCAAGAGCTTTCAGACTTAAATCAAGACTTTTGATATGATGGGTGAGTGCACCGGAAGAAATAAAATCGACGCCGGTTTCGGCATATTCACGAAGATTGTCAATTGTAATTCCGCCGCTGGCCTCAGTTAGAACACGGCCATTCACAAACGCAACCGCTTCTTTCATTGCGTCGGGCTTGAAATTGTCAATCAGAATGCGGCTTGCAATGCCGGCTTCCAGCGCCTCCTGCAATTCTTCCATATTGCGTACTTCAATTTCAATTTCAAGATTCAGTTTTTTGTCGGCGAGATATTGCTTTGTCTGATTCAATGCTTTGGTAATTCCGCCAGCAAAATCGACGTGATTGTCTTTGATCAGAATCATGTCGAACAACCCGAACCGGTGATTGTAGCCACCACCGATGCGAACAGCCATCTTTTCAAGTTCGCGAAGCAGAGGCGTGGTTTTGCGTGTATCGAGAATTTTGGTGTTGGTTCCTTCGAGAATTTTCACCATTTTGTTTGTCTGCGTGGCAATGCCGCTGAGCCGCTGCATAAAATTGAGCACCAGCCGCTCGCAGGTCAGAAGACTCTGAACGGGGCCTTCAACCAGAAAAGCAATATCGCCTTTGCTGATGGCGCTTCCGTCGCGCAGAATAATCTGCATGGAAATATCAGGATTGTAGTGATGGAAAATCTGACGCGCCAGATCAACGCCGGCCAGTATTCCTTCTTCTTTTACAAAGAGCGCCATCTTTCCGCGTTTGTCTGCGGGAACGGTGCTTAATGTTGTGTGGTCGCCATGACCGATGTCTTCTTTTAATGCAAAATCAATGATCTGTTCGATCGTGAGGCCGCTGTGCATCTTACTGAATTTCGAATTTGAGAATATGAAGTGTTATTTCGGAATCCGCCTTCTGAATGACATAATAAACCTTGAATCGCACTGAACCTGAGATATAGGCACCCAGGGTGTAAAAATTGGTGCCCGAAGTTTTTCCTTCAGAATTGACAGTGAAAGAGGAAGGGGGATATTGTGAAAAAAAATCGCGCATGATTACTTCTGCCTGTGTGCGGCTGAAATCGCCTTTTTTGCCAGGCACACTGAGCTGAATGGTAGGAGCAAAGCATTCTGCAAGTTTAGATGCATCGCCGGAGCGGATGGCATCGGAAATTTTATCATTGACTTCCAATAAATCAGGAATTTTCAGTGTGTCGTTGTTTACTGAAAATCCCTGCAGACAGAAAAATGGTAATATGAGAATGAAAAAATATTTCATTATTTTGCATTTTGATGTTGCGATCTCAAAATTTAAGCCAAAGATACAATTTTTGAAACTAACCCTGACCGTATTATGAAATTGACATTGCTTGCTGCCGGGAAAACACGTGTCAGCTTTGTTTCCGAAGGTTTATCCTTTTATGGAGCCAGGATTCAGAAGTATTTCCAATGGGAGGTCGTTGAAACCACCGATGTGAAGCATATTCCGGATGTGAAGGCCATGGTGCGGGCAGAGACTGAAAAAATCATGAAATTGCTGGCTCCGGGGGATTACCTCATTCTGATGGATGAAAAAGGCAAACAGCATTCCAGCCTTGCATTTTCGCAGGATATAAGAAAAGTGATTGATTCAGGGAGTGCCCGCAGGATTGTGTTTGTGATAGCCGGCGCTTATGGTGCAGGCGACGAGCTCAGGCAGCGGGCGAATGAAATATGGGCGTTGTCGAAACTCACTTTTCCGCATCAGCTGGTACGATTGATTCTGGCTGAACAGATATACCGCGCGCTGACCATTATGCGCAATGAGCCGTATCATCACGAGGGGTGATTGAATGGATGAGGATGTCTCAAATCAGCGCGTTGTTACGACATTCCACCGTTCCGGCCAAAATGAACCCTCGAAGAGTTTCGAAC
>CAZJOL010000078.1:0-10767 GCA_964547605.1 uncultured Bacteroidaceae bacterium
TTCACCGGCACAGCCGATGAAGTTGTTGACATGAGAATCAATGCTCATTTTCGCTCCGTTATCCAGATGGGTAATTCCAATCTGGCTCTGGTACCAAGTTTCTACTATGCCATGCAGGGAACGCAAAAGGAAATGCTGCCCGGACTCGGATTCAGGTATCAGCTTCGTGAAGAGTCAAAATATACCGGATTCATCAAAGATGCATACATGACATTGGGCGGACATTTTCGTACCGGTGATGCTGCCATCGGTTATCTGCTGGTCGAATTGAATGACTTTGCCTTTGGAGTTTCCTACGATGTAAATGTTTCAAAACTGAGCAAATTCACCAATAGCAACGGTGGATTTGAATTCATGCTCAGATATATTCTCAAAAATAACAACAGCAGCAGAACACTTCTCTAGAACGGAATAATTCCTAAAAAAACAAAATATGTTAAGAAAAATTGCAAATTGGGGAGCAGTTGTTTCAGTACAGTTGATATTACTTGTGTTTGCAGGAAGGGTGCAGGCTCAGGTTGGTATTGCTTCAACAGTCATCACACCGAATTCTTCAGCTATGCTCGAAGTTCGCGCAACCAACATGGGGATTCTGATCCCGAATGTAGCCCTTACGAGTACAACAGTTGCTGGCCCCGTTGCCACACCGGCAAGCAGTCTGCTTGTGTACAACACGGCAACAGTCAGCGATGTTACTCCCGGCTTTTATTACTGGGACGGCACCAAGTGGGTCAGACTACTTACCGGTGCCAGCAGCGATGACTGGAAGCTTACCGGAAATGCCGGCACAACCGCAGGTACAAACTTCCTGGGCACAACCGATGCAGTTGATATGGTTTTTAAAACCAATGCCGTAGAGAAAATGCGAATTTTGAGCGGCGGCAATGTCGGAATCGGAACTGCAGCACCGACAAACAAGCTTCATGTTGACGGACTTGGCACTACAACAGCTATTTACGGACAATATGATGCTGCCAGGAATGCCTATATGGCCTCTTCCAGCCGCGGGGTTTCTACGTCGATGAATACTGGAACGTCCTCAGGTTATGGTGGATATTTTTATCACACCAACAGTTCTTCCTCAGGATATGGTATATATGCTGAGACCAATTTCACCGGAACCACAAATCTGAGTTATACCTATGGCGCCCGTATTCTATCAACATCAACAACTCAGGATCAGTATGGGATTTATAACACGGCAAATCACACGGGGCAGATGGCTGGGTGAGAGGATTCTATAATGATGTTGATATTGCAGCTGCAAATCCCGGGCTTTTGTATGGAATTTATAATGATTGCAGCCGCGGAGATGATGGAGCCATTAATTACGGTATCTATTCCACCGCGAGCAATGGTTCAACAACCTATGGCATTTATGCCAGCGCACTCAATGGCACAACCAACTGGGCCGGCTATTTTGCTGGCGGCAATGTGTATGTAACCAATAATTTGGGTATTGCTTCGGCCACTCCGACTGAAAAGCTGGATGTTACAGGAAATATCCGTTTTTCAGGTGCTCTGATGCCAGGAAATGATCCGGGAACTGCAGGTAAACTTCTGAAATCAAACGGCGCAGCAGTAGCTCCGACATGGATCAGTGCTGTGACTCCTGACAACATTTATACTGTTGAAAGCACCTCTGCACTTGAAATCACCGGATCGACCTTTACGGTAATTCCAGGTGAGACCATTACAGTTAATGGACTGAATCCCGGAGACCGCGTGCTGATCTGGTTCAGCGGCAATATGTATATGGATGGGGCTGATTACAACATTGTTGATGTAGCTCTGCACATCAATGGCACAATGGCTGTTGTGGGAGGTTTTGTCCGGACGTCACTTGACTGGGATTATGCAGAGATACCATGGCAGAATTACTCAGCTATTGCCCGATATAATGTTACAGTTGCAGGCAACTACACATTTGATGTCAGGGCAAGGGCTACACTCAGTGTTGGGGACCCGATAGTTATCGGCGGGAACTCAACAGAAGCTGCAGAAAGTGTTCTTCAGGTCTTCGTTTTGAGAAACTAATCAGAAAGGAATTTGTATGAAAAAGATATTATTGTTATCCGTGTTTTTCGTCATGTGCATTGCTTTGTCAGCACAGGAAACGAAATATGTCGAAAAAATCAGAATTCTTGAAACAGGCACGGCTGTTCTGACCAACGGCCAATGCCAGATTACACTTGCTTACGAGACTGATCCGGCAAACTATTACATTGTTCTTACTCCTGTAGGAAAGCCGGCTGTGTTGTATATTGCTTCTCAGCAAAGCAAACAATTTGTTGTGAAATCGGACTCTGAAACCAACGCTGAATTCCAGTATATCGTTATTGAAAAGAGGCGTAAGGAAGTGCTGAATTCAGACAATACAAAGTCGGGTAAATAGACATTTCTATAATCTGAATCTGCCGGGCTGATTCTACTGCTTCATTTGCAGCGATGAGTCAGCCCGGTAGCTTTTTTATTTATTCCGGTTTTTGATTTTCCCCATCAGGTCATGGTAATTGACCATGAAAACACCGGCAAGAATCAGCAGAATAAAGGCGATATGTGCAAGGCCCAGAACCTCGCCGTCGCCCAGGCCCCAGAGGGTTGAAACAACCGGCATAAGATAGGTGACCGAAGCCACAAAAAGAATGTCGGCAATTTTTATCAGGTGATAATACATCAGCAAAGCCAGGGCTGAACCTACAATTCCGAGAATGCTCATGTACAGGATACCGAAACCGCTGCCGGAAGTGGTTTGGGTTATCTGAACAAAATCGGTGAAGCCAAAAAGATAAATCGAAGAAAACAATCCGGTGATGAAAAACACAACAGATACCATTGGCAGTGTAGGCACATTGCTGAGCCAGCGCTTGATGAAATTGATATTGATGGCGTAGGTGGTTGTCGCAATGAGAATGTACACTCCATAGCCAAAATTGAATGAAAGCGTTTTCCCGCCGGCAAAAGCCAGCAATCCAACTATACCGGCAAAACCAGCAATGACACCGGCAACACTCAGCAACCGGGCTTTGTAGCTGAAAAACATGACTCCGATGATCAGCGTAAAAAGGGTTGTGGTGCTGTTCAGAATACCCGCAACATAGCTCTCAATGCCGGTTTGCGCATAGGCAAACAAAAATGCCGGAATTCCATTGGCAAGAATGCCTGACAGCGTAAGAAGTAAAAAAGTCTTCAAAGGCATGCGGAAAATGTAGATCAGCGCGGGGATGAGCATTATCGTAAAGGCAGCAGTCATGCGATAAGCCGCTACAATGTGGCTTGGATAATACACCAACGCCTTCTTCATTAGAATAAACGAAGAACCCCAGGTGAGTACAAGAATCAACATGAAAAGCAGTGAAACGCCTTTTTTCCCTTGCATTGATTCCTCCAACTACATCCAGCGTTTTCGTTTGAAATAGAGAATAAGGAAAATGACTATCAGAGCCATAACACCTATAATCATTGAAAACGCAAAGGGGTGTTCGCCAAATGGCAAAGCCACATTCATTCCGTACAACCCGGTGATAAAAGTCAAGGGAAGTAAAGTGGTACTGATGAATGTCAGCATCTTCATGATTTCGTTGGTACGGTTGGCCTGCATCGAATCGAACGTTTTTGAAAGACCTTCGAGCAGTTCGCCGTCGTCCTCGATCATATCCCAGTTTTTCTGATAGTAGTCGAGAATATTACCCCAGTATTCTTCCATATCTTCCTCAAACCCTTTCACTTCACCGCTTTCGAATTTGTGGAACAAACGTAGCTGCGGTTTAAATGTCGTATTCAGCAGAATAACATTCTTTCGGGTGATGGATATTTTCTCAATAATTTTTTCAGCATTACGGCTGAACATTTCCTTACTGATCAGGTCTATTTCCGTATCGGTTCGTTGCAGAATGACCTGAGTTTCTTTCATGAGAGATTCCAGAATCTGGTACAAAAGCCTATCGGAAGAACGAAGATTTTCATCAATATGGCCATCGTTGATTTGCCGGCGAAATTCCTCAAACAATTCCCGGATGACCCAATGGGCACTGCCTATGGTGATGATGAAATCCTCGCCCCAGAAAATTTTTATTTCCTTGACTTTGATGAAACGGTTGACCTTATCGAAGTAGGGAAAATGCAGAATCAAAAAATAATAATCATCGTAGATATCAATTTTTGACCGCTGCGCGCGTGTTTTACAGTCCTCAATGTCCAGGGGGTGAAAATGGTATTCGTTTATCAGGAGATTGTAATCTTCATCAGATGGATAAAGAATATGTAACCACTTCACTTTGTCAAGCCTGATCTGTTCAATCATAGGCTGCTCTCCTTTCCTGGTTTTATTAATGGACTGCTACATCCCGGTTTAGTTTTTTGCAAAAGTAAAACAATTATGCAAACAGCGATAACTGAAACTCCGATTTTTTCAACTCTGTTTAAACATTCTTCTCAACATCAGGAAGCAAATGTACAATTGCTCAATAAAAATTGTGTATGTTTGTATGTTTACAATTATCTGAAAAAATGAAAACTCAGCACATATTTCTGCTTGCATTCATCATGGTTTTAATGAATTTCTGTAAACACAAAGATGAAGCTGCTCAGCAAAAAAGTGACAGTATTGTTGCTGTCGAACAGGTACTTGATACTACAACCGTTGAAGACACAATCCCTGTAAAAAGTAATACGGCTGACAAAAACAATATTACCAACCTGAAGCAGGAAAACATTGCCAGTGGTACCGCTGTTTATAAGCTACGCTATTGCGGAGGCGCCCGTCCGACTCCGGAAATTGAAAAGGAATTCAATAAAGAGTATCCGCTTGCTTCGCAGAAAATAAAATTTGTAAATGTGTACGACGAATCAGACTTTGTGATTACTTCAACGGATGCCAATGGCCATTTTACAGTAGGGCTTCACGAGGGGACCTATGACTATTATGCTGTATTCACACCAGGCAGCTCATTGCCACCCAATCCGAATTGTCAGAAATATTTCGAACACACTTATGGAAAAATATTTGTAAGCCCCGGCAACTGGTCCGGTTTCAAACTGCTGTATGCTTTTCCCTGCGACCCATGTAGCCCCCCGAAACCTTAACCAGTGCTGGTTTGCTGGTGCTTAATCCACCGCTATTCATCTTTAAGCGAATAATTTTTGCCGCGTACATATTTATCCATGCTTTCGGTTTGTAAAAACCAATGGTCAGTATATTTTATTAATTATCAATCATTTTGATATTCATTAAGATTGTAGCTTTGCAAAAAAATAAGACATGAAAAACCTCTTCTCTCTGAACGCAATGCCTTATGTTGTCATGATCCTGATTGCAGGATGCAGTGGCGCCGATAAAAAGAACAAGGACAATCCTTTCTTTTCGGAATTCAACACTCAATTCGGAGTACCTCCGTTCGACAAGATTAAATTCGAACATTATCAGCCGGCACTCGAAGAGGGAATGAAACAGCAGATGCTGGAAATTGATTCCATCGCCAACAGTAAAGAAGAAGCCACTTTCGAAAATACTGTAGCAAAATTTGACGCCAGCGGTCAGATGCTTTCACGCGTCAGCTCTGTGTTTTACAATGAGCTGGAAGCCAATACCAATGATTCGATGCAGAATCTGGCTCAGGAAATGGCCCCCAAAATGTCGAAGCACAGCGACGACATCATGCTCAATGAGAAGTTGTTCAAACGCATTCAGACGGTATACAACAATCGCAGCGGTCTCAATCCTGAGCAACAGAAGCTTACAGAGATCATTTACATCGACTTTGTCAGAAGCGGAGCCAATCTTGATAAAAAGGGCAAGGAACGTCTGCGCGAAATCAACGAAAAACTCTCAGTCCTTGAGTTGCAGTTCGGCGACAATGTGATGGCCGACAACAATGCATTTCAGATGGTGATTGACAAGAAAGAAGATCTTGCCGGCCTGCCTCAGAGTGTTATTGATGCCGCTTCGGAAGCTGCAAAAGAAAACAAAATGGATGGAAAGTGGTTGTTCACTGCTGATAAACCAAGTATGATTCCTTTTCTTCAGTATTCTGAACGTCGCGAACTACGTGAGAAAATTTACAAGGGATATTTCATGCGTGGCGATAACAACAATAAAACAGACAACAAGAAAAACATCACGCAAATAGTGTCACTGCGTCTTGAGCGTGCCAAATTGCTGGGATATCTAAATCATGCTTCGTTTGTACTCGACCGCAACATGGCCAAAACGCCTGAAAAAGCTTATGAGCTTCTTCAGACGGTCTGGGATGCTGCTCTTCCTGTTGGAAAAGCCGAAGCAGCAGACCTGCAGAAAATGATTGATAAGGAAGGCGGAAATTTCAAACTGGAGCCCTGGGACTGGTGGTATTATTCCGAAAAAATCCGCAAGGAAAAATATGACCTTGACGAAGAAATGCTTCGTCCATATTTCAGTCTCGACAATGTTCGTGAAGGCATTTTCCTGCTCAGCAACAAACTGTATGGCATTTCATTCAAAAAACTTGAGAATATGCCGGTATATCACAAAGATGTTACGGTATATGAAGTGCTCGACACCAACAATCAGCACCTGGCCGTTTTGTATATGGACTTTCATCCGCGTGCATCAAAGCGCGGGGGAGCCTGGTGTACATCGTACCGCGACCAATATGTTCGCAACGGAAAAAACATTACTCCGGTCATCAGCATTGTGATGAACTTCACTGCACCGACAGCAAACACACCGGCCTTGCTCAATCTTGACGAAACGCTGACTTTCTTCCACGAATTCGGTCATGCCATTCATGGTTTTTTCAGCAATGTTACTTACAAACGGCTTTCGGGCTATGTTCCCCGTGATTTTGTTGAACTTCCTTCGCAGGTGATGGAGCATTGGGCACTGCATCCCGAAATGCTGAAATTGTATGCCAAACATTATAAAACCGGCGAAGTTATTCCGGATGAATTGATTGCCAAGATTAAAAACAGCGGCAACTTCAATCAGGGATTTGCAACGCTCGAATTCATTGCTGCTGCGGTTCTCGACATGGATTATCACACGCTGGAAAACACAAACAACCTCGATGTCCTCGCTTTTGAAAAAGCTTCGATGGATCGTCTTGGTCTGATTAAAGAAATTCTCCCGCGCTATCGCTCTACTTATTTCAACCACATTTTCAGTGGTGGTTACTCAGCCGGCTACTACAGCTATGTCTGGAGTGAAGTTCTTGACAGCGATGCATTTGAGGCATTTGAAGAGTCAGGAGATATTTTCAATAAAAAACTGGCTTCGAAATTCCGCCACGAAGTGCTGGCTCCCGGAGGCAAACGCGATCCGATGGAAATGTATGTAGCTTTCCGTGGCCGTGAGCCAATGGTTGATGCTTTGCTGCGCAACCGCGGGTTCAAAAAATAGTACTGCTGCATCAAAATTATTTTCATAGGTTTTTGGGTTTATTGGTGTATAAGCAGAAGGGAAAGCGCCTGAGAAGGCGCTTTTTTTATGGTGCCTCCGATTTTTCAATTAACAATTATACATTGTGGAATTCATTTTAATGAAGTTTTGATAATGGATTTAATAATTCATTTACCTTTGCATCAATTCTGAAAAATTCAATAGAAATGAAAACAACTGCATTCACAAAATTTCACGAGGAAATGGGCGCCAAAATGGTTGAATTCGCCGGTTTCTACATGCCTTTGCAATTCGAAGGTGTCACTGTTGAACACGAAACCGTACGTAAAGGTGTTGGCGTTTTTGATGTTTCACATATGGGCGAATTCTGGGTTCAGGGCCCGAAAGCCCTTGATTTCATTCAGCACATGACCAGCAACGACGCTTCAGTACTCGTTGATGGTAAAGTCCAGTATTCCTGCCTGCCAAATGGCAAGGGCGGAATAGTGGATGACCTGCTGGTTTATCGCATTGCAGCTGATAACTATCTGCTCGTGGTTAATGCTGCCAATATCGATAAAGATTGGAACTGGATGGCTCCGCATGCTGAAAAGTTCGGACTTAAAGTGGGTGTTGATTTCAGAAACGAATCCGACGATTATGCTCAGTTGGCCGTTCAGGGACCGCTTGCACTAAAAGCAATGCAGAAACTCACGGCAACAACTGTTACCGACATGGAATACTACACTGTGAAAGTGATTGAATTTGCCGGCGTAAAGGATATAATTTTTGCCACAACGGGTTATACCGGCAGCGGCGGATGCGAAATCTACATGAAGAATGCCGATGCTGCCAAGATTTTCAAAGCCGTGTTTGAAGCCGGTGCTGAATTCGGCATCAAGCCAATCGGTCTGGCTGCCCGCGACACCCTGCGTCTCGAAATGGGATTCTGCCTCTATGGAAACGATATCGACGACACCACTGCTCCCATCGAAGCTGGTCTGGGCTGGATAACCAAGTTTACAGAAACCAAAAACTTCATTGACAAAGAATACAACCTCGCTCTGAAAAACGGTGGTGCCAAACGTCGCCTTATTGGCTTTGAAATGATTGACAAGGGAATTCCCCGTCACGAATATGAAATCTGCAAAGCAGACGGAACCGTGGTAGGTCATGTGACTTCGGGAACCATGGGACCGAGCGTGAAAATTGGTGTTGGAATGGGCTATGTTCCGCTTGAAATGGCCAAAACCGGCACAGAGATTTATATTAAAGTACGCGACAAACTGCTGAAAGCTGCGGTTGTGAAAATGCCTTTTTACAAGGGCTAAGAATCACACGAAGCAAAAAAACCAATATTTCAATTTTACATAGCTCTCCGGATTCCGGGGAGCTTTTTTGTTTAATATCAATATGTTATGGATTTAAATTTTATGCGAAAGTGTGATTCATTTTTCACAGATTCGTATAAAATAAATCTGAGCGGGTCGAAATCGGACCCTTCGGTGGCCGGCAATTTCAAGCACATCATCCACTCTTGAAATTGTTTGTAAATTTGTCAAAATATCATTGTCTTGAAAAACGTATTTGCTGACAGGTTCATTCCACGCTGGACTATACTCCTGTTTGATCTTTGTATAGTTCTTTTTTCTGTTTACATCAGCTTTCAGGTTCGCTTTAATTTCAGTGTACCGGCGCATGAAATTCATTTCATGGAAATCAGCTTTCTGGTAATATTGGCGACCCGACTGATACTGTTTCTGATTTTTGGCACTTTCAAAAACATTATCCGATACACCAGTACAACAGATGCAATCCGTATTTCTGCGACCATTTTTCTGGGTAGTTTGCTGTTTGTGGTCGCCAATGTGGTTTCTTATTATGGTTGGGGCAGACCGAATCTTGTTCCTTATTCCATCCTGATTATTGAGATGATGATGACTTCGGGTCTGATTCTTGGATACCGGGTTCTGCTGAAGGTCGCTTTTCTCGAAATGCGCGCTCCAACGAAAGACAAGACCTGGGTAGTCATTTTCGGAGCCGGCGAAAGCGGGATTATTACAAAGAGAGCCATTGACCGGGATGCCGGAACAAAATACAGAGTCCTAGCTTTTTTCGATGATGACATTCGCAAGGTCGGAAAGAAAATTGAAGGCATTCCAATTTATAACGCTGATAAACTTGAGGAGACGCTGAATCAAAATCAGGTGGCGCATGTCATTCTGGCTATTCAGAATCTTTCACCTGCACGCAAAACGGAAATCACAGATTTGTGTCTGCAATACAAGACCAAAGTTTTGGTTGTACCACCGGTTCGTCGATGGATCAATGGAGAATTGTCATTCAAGCAGATCCGGAAAATCAATATTGAAGAATTGCTGGAGCGCGATGTAATTCGTATTTCGAATGACAAGGTGGGGCAGGAGATTGCCGGCAGAGTTGTCCTGATTACCGGTGCTGCTGGTTCCATCGGTAGCGAGCTGGTCAGGCAGGTGAGCGAATTTCATCCGGCTTTGCTTTTGTGCGTCGATCAGGCCGAAACGCCGATGTTTCATTTGCAGAACGAACTTGATCAGCACCGTTTCAAAGATTATAAAATTATTATCGGCGATATCTGTGATGAACAGAAAATGCGCCTGATTTTCCAAACGTACAAGCCTGCCATTGTTTTTCACGCAGCTGCCTACAAGCATGTTCCGATGATGGAACTGAATCCTTCAGAAGCGGTAAGAAACAATGTGCTTGGAACACGCGTACTGGCCGATCTTTCCATGGAATACAAAACAGAAAAATTTGTTTTCATTTCCACCGATAAGGCAGTTAATCCAACCAATGTGATGGGTGCGTCGAAAAGGATTGCCGAAATGTATGTACAGGCACACGATAAAAAATCAGCTACACGATTTATCACCACCCGATTTGGAAATGTACTTGGATCCAACGGCTCGGTCATCCCGCAATTCAGAAAGCAGATTGAAAGCGGAGGCCCTGTCACTGTGACAGATGCCGAAGTCACCCGATATTTTATGACCATTCCCGAAGCCGTCAGTCTGGTACTTGAAGCCGGCACGATGGGGCAGGGCGGCGAGATTTTCATTTTCGACATGGGAAAATCCGTGAAGATTCTCAATCTCGCTCAAAAAATGATATTGTTGAGCGGCCTCACGCTTGGGAAGGACATTCAGATTGAATTTACAGGTCTTCGCCCGGGCGAAAAACTCTACGAGGAGCTTTTGGCGGACAAGGAAAACACATTACCGACTTATCATAAACGAATCATGATAGCCCGCGTTGAAAATCGTGATGCCGCCGCCATCGAAGCCGATATAAATGATTTCCCTGCACTTGTGAGTGACAGCAACGAAACCGAAATTGTGCGGAAGATGAAATTGATTGTACCTGAATTTCAAAGT
>CAZJOL010000079.1:0-10684 GCA_964547605.1 uncultured Bacteroidaceae bacterium
CATGCTACAATTCAGGAAGAGTATGGTGATATCAAAAATATTTGTACTAACTGCCAATGACTTTATCTGCCAGTGTATTTTTGTTATAAAAATGTCAAAATATGAAAAAATCAGTATTTAATATCCCCAAAATGGACTGTTCCTCAGAAGAACAATTGATCAGGTTGAAACTTCAGAATGTCATACAGGTAAAACAACTTCAATTTGATATTCCTTCCAGAAAGCTTGAAGTCATTCATAGTGATGAAGTACAGGAAATTTCCGAATTAATTGACAGTTTAAAACTTGGCTCAAAACTTATTACATCTGATGAAACCTCAGAAATCATTTTAAAAGCAGATGAAAGGCTGGAACGAAAAATCCTGTTTTGGGTTTTTGGCATTAATTTTTCTTTTTTTGTAATTGAAATTGTTGCTGGTCTAATAGCAGGCTCCATGAGTTTGATTGCCGACAGTCTCGATATGTTGGCTGATGCTTTGGTTTTTGGGATGAGCTTGTTTGTAGTAGGCGCTTCGCTTTATAGAAAGAAATTTGTTGCAAAGGCCAGTGGTTACCTTCAATTGATTCTTGCTCTGGGTGGTATAATAGAAGTTGTAAGAAGGGCTTTAGATTTCGACCAAACCCCGGACTATAAAACAATGATTATTATTGCATCTTTTACTCTCATTGGCAATGCTGCCAGCCTGATATTGCTGCAAAAAGCAAAGTCAAAACACGATGTTCACATGAAAGCAGGCAGAATATTTCTTGCAAACGATGTGCTGATTAGCTTCGGTGTAATATTAGCAGGTGTGTTAGTTTTATTACTATCATCTCGGCTTCCTGATTTAATAGTGGGCTCTGTGGTTTTTTTAATTGTTGCCCGGGGTGCATTCAGGATTTTGAAACTTTCTAAGTAATTTTGCATTACACTAAAAATTTATATTATGGATTACTATTTCAGTAAAACGGTAACGGTTTCTTTTGATGAAGCTGTTGGAATCATTACCGAGGCTTTAAAAAAAGAAGGTTTCGGAATAATCACGCAGATCAACATGCAGGAAAAGTTAAAAGAAAAGCTTGGTGTTGATTTTAAAAAATACATTATTCTTGGAGCGTGCAACCCGCCTTTCGCCTACAAAGCATTGCAGGCTGAGGATAAAATCGGAACGATGCTGCCTTGTAATGTTCTCGTAATCGAACAGGGAATAAACCAAATTGAAATTGCAGCCGTTAATCCGATTGCATCTATGATGAGTATTTCAAATCCTGAATTGTCGGAGGTTGCAATTCAGGTTACTGAAAAACTCAAGAAGGTAATTAAAAGTTTACCATAATATTTTTAGCTCTTTCAAAAAATTACATAATCTCAAACTGAGTAATTGTTGATCTTGTGTATGGTGATCGTGTGCATTGTGGTAAATTCAGTTTCTTTTTTTTTCAAATAAATTTTAGTTTAAATTATGTTTTTTGAAATATATCTTCTGGTATTCTTTGCTGTATATATTGTAGTGGTATTCATTATTCCATCCTTAAGGGTAAAACGCAATACAGGAAAGAATGTTTATGTTTTCAAGAATACCGATTCTGCACATGATTTTTTAGGGAAGGTATCAATGCCTGTCACCATTTTGATTATTTTAGTAGCAATTGTAAACGCATTTTTCCCGCAATGGCTTTGTTATTTAGCCCCTTTTTCATGGTTAGAACTTTATGCTGTTAAAATTGCTGGTTTTGTTCTTATTCATACAGCCCTTATCTGGATTATTATTGCCCAGGCGCAGATGAATAATTCATGGAGGGTTGGAATTGATAAATCCGAAAAAACGGAACTAAAGACAAAAGGATTGTTTTCAGTTTCCCGCAATCCTGTTTTTCTTGGAATGTCAATTACGCTTTTCGGTATCTTCTTAATAATTCCTGATGCCATTACACTGATGGTTTTAGTCTCTTCTTTCTTAATGTTTCAGGTTCAGGTCAGGCTTGAAGAAGAATATCTGTATAAAACTCACGGTGATTCTTTCGTTGCATATGCTACGACGGTACGAAGATGGTTGTAGAATGTCATAGTTAGAGAGGAATTTTCATCATCTTCCCCGGACACTCCGTAGCAGCCAAATCACGATGCCCTTTCACAACGAGGTCTTTACCTACGATTGCTTTCACATGCCTGATTAATCCGCGTAACGAATCCATCTGCTGCGGTGTCGGCGGATGCTTGGAAAGATGGCCGATCAGGCAGATGCCCACATAGGTTGTGTTGTAATAACCCACATGGTAGCTGATGGACTCCAGGTCATTGGTCTGATTGACTGTCCCGTCGGGTGAAATGACAAAGTGATATCCAATGCCAGGCCAGCCACGTGAAATATGATAATTGGCAATAGCCGCCGGTGTGCCGGAATCAGCAGCACTGTGATGAACAACAATGCCTGTGATTGAGCTGAGCGTTCTGCGTTTGTACGCACCTTTCCCTTTCGGAAGGGATGCAACGATGTTATTGATTTGAACAGTTGTCATAGTTCCTCCTATTACAAGGGCTGTCAGAGCCGCAACGATCCACCAGACCCTTTTCATTTTTTAATGTTTATAATTCTTGTGTACTCAATTTTGCTGTTCGGATTTTTGCATGAAACGAACTGCTGCAATTTTCGTTTTGAAAAAATCCATAGCCATGGTTTTATCCGATCTCCCCTGTAAACAACCTGAATCAGACTATCCCTGCTTTCAATGTGAACGCGCTGTGTATCATTTACCGCGATACCGGAAATGGTATAGAATTCATCACTGTAATTGAAAACTTTCACAGGAATAGTATCGTAAATAATGCTGTCACGAAGCGTTGTAACAATATCCTTTTGTGTATGAATAACTGTTTCTGAATACTGATCAACGCGTCCAGGCCTGATTTTCAGGTTACGGATTTCAGCAATGATTTCCGGATAAATATCTTTCAGCTCATTGTATTTCAGTTGCAGAGCATCGACTTTAGCAACCAATTCGCCGTTGCGCGATTTGTAATACTGCACATCCTGATTGGCAGCAATAAATGATTGTTCCAGGCGGATACGGTTGTCATGCTCTGCTTTATACATCCTTCCGGTGACGAAAGAAATCATTGCAAACAATAATACAATGCCGAGCCAGGTCAGATTATTTCGGGTCGTTTTCATGATCGTTGTTTTTACTTGGTCGTTTTGTTTCTCCCCAGATATAGCCGGTAAGAATGGTCATGATTCCGGCAACACATGCCGATGCCAATCCTTCCATGCCGCTGAAGACTGAAAGGGCTGCCAGAGCGGCCAACAGAATTCCTGTTATCAGGGTAATCATATATCTTTTGGAGCTTTTCATTTTACTTTTTCTTTCTTTTTTTTCGGACACTTCGCCACAGAAAAAATCCCCCAATTCCAAGGATCAGAACTCCGAGCAATCCGGACTTTTTTTTTCATCATCTGACAAAACATCGTTCAGGTACTCTGTCGGAATGGCTTTCAGCATGATTTTCTTTGCTTCGCCGACTGTGATTTTTCCGTCTTTGTTTATATCAAGCGTTGGGTTTCTTTCAGCTACCAGAGAGGCGGGCATCGTTGATGACTGAATGACATACGTGTCGGGTTTGCCGATAGCAGCGGGCCAGAAGGTAATCATATACAGATCGTAATAGCTTTTTATCCTGCCGGTGTATGCTTTGAAATATTTGTACACGTAATCCAGCTGTTGCAGATTTGTCATTTTATACAAAGACTGGGTGCTGGTTCCAAGCCACATGGCAGTGGATGGCATGAACTGAATAAGACCGGTTGCACGAAAATATGAGCGGGTGTATGCGTCGGCCTGATCGCCTTTCTGCTTGTTCACAGCCTGAGCATTGATGCCGCTTTCATGCAGCATGACCACCATCAGCCAGTTCGGATTAATGCCAAGCTTTTCGCTGATGCTTTTAACTTTTTCAGCAAATGCTGAACGACTCTCGCCTTTATTGCAGACTATGCGGTTAGTGAGGATCATTGCTCAATGATTTTTACGTTTCTTGAATCTACCCAGCGTTCAGTGTTGTCGACGGTCAGGAATTTTATGTACTTCGTCTTTCCGTTTACAAGCGTTCCGAGGTATTCACCCAGCAGTACAAATTTTTCCACGTTGCAATAAGGTTGCATCTTTTCATTCAGAATTACTGCGGATGAATTGCTGACGACCATCTTTGCTGAAAAACCTTTTACAGTGGAAGTGTAGTAATCAAGCGGTTTCTTATAGGTGACGATCGTCTTTGTGTTCGGGTATTGCAGAAACATCGGATTGAAATAATCGAAAATGTCCACGTAGTCTTTGCTGGATGCCACCCACATGGTATAGGATTTTCCGGCATAGGCTTTCAATGCTGCAGGCAAACCTTCTTTCTTCACGATATAGCCGACCTGAATAAACTTGACATTGTTTTTAATGTCCAGTTCCTGTTTGCCGGTTGCGTACCCGATGAAATCTCCCGGCTTTGCCTGAAACATGATGTTATCGCCTTTTGAGCTTTCATACCAGGCTTCGTGATAACTGGCGTCCGGAGTTTTTCTCACATACACTTCCTTTTTGGCAACTACCATCTGATTCTTCTTGGCAAAGGTCACAGCCGGTGCGCCTGACTTTCCAGGGACAGTTGAAATGAGCGTCATAAGTTTTTCATAGCTCTCCGCACTGAGTTCATTCTGCAGATCAGCCATCAGATCGCGCCCGTAGAGCTTCTGATATGATTTGATTACCTCGTCAAAGTTTTTGATGTTTTTTGCTGCATCAAAAATTTTATCCGTGTTTGTGCTGTCAAAACTTTTCAGAATAGCAACACCGGAGGGATTGAATGCATCGTGGATCACCATTGCCTGCCTTACTTCGGGGCTATCATCGGCTTTCATTTCAGTGTTTTTCTGTTGAGCATTGGCAATCATTTTCTTACCTATTTTGTACAACAGAAATCCGCTGAGTCCGATTACTGCTCCACCCACAAGCACACGAGCCGGATGCTGCATCACATAATCGATGGCGCGTTCTGCCCTGGTTTCGCCCGGACCTTTTTTAATATTTTCTTTTTTCGTTGCCATCAGATAAACATTTTTGCCTTGCGTACAAGACTGGGTTTTGCTTTGATTTTCTTTGAGAAATCAATGAAGTCTTTTGTGGAAAGTTCCTCTCTGGTAGTCTTCATGAGGTCAAACATGGCCTGAAGGATTTCTCTGGCTTCATCAGCGCTCTGCGCTTCAATCTTTACTTTGAATTCGAAGGTTTTCATGATGCAAAATCTTTTTTCTTTTGTATGTATTCGAGAATTTCTGGCGCAAGAGCTCTGTTGGTTTCAATCTCAGAGAAGATTGTGAAAAGCTCTCCCAGCAGTTGATTGTCGACACTGTTCAGAAACTGACTGATGAGTGAGATTATTTCAAAACGTTTCTGCTCATCATTGGTCATTGGTGTACCGGTGTTGGGCTGCTGAAATGTATTTTCTTCCACAATTCCGGAATTGTCTGATCTCCCTGCAATTTGCCTCTGTTCCGGCTTTTCATCAATTCCCATGAGTTCGGCAATGGGCTTGCTGAGTCTCTCTTTTCTGATACCGATGCTTTCCAGAATATCACCGAGCATACCGGCGTAATACCTGATTTGTTTTTTCTGCTCCAGACTCTCCGACAACTCAATATTCTGCTTTTCAAGCTCATCAATGCGGGCTTGCAGTTCCTCATTCTCTTCGGAAAGATCTTTTACTGCTTCCGTCATTTCATTGAATTCGTACTCCTTCTTTTTCTCGTCAAATTTCTTAGCCACAATGGCGTTGATTTCTGCTTCACCAAAACCACGAAAGTTTGAAGATGTTGGGTTCTCGTCTTTTGCTCGCAGATCACAGACATTGCCTTCGAGCCACCTTCCCCCCTCTGTGAACAAATCAATTTTGATTATTTCAGGGTTCTCCGTCTTCACAAGATTGTTGATTCTTCTGTTCAGACTTGTGATTGGCTCCATTTCAATCTCCTTCTGACTCTTATTATTGCTGATAACAGTAGCACTGAAAAAGACCGGGACTCCGTTATCGGTTTCTCTCTTGGCCCGTGCATTCAGGCTTTTCAGAAAATATGCGATGCTGCTTGCTGCCATTTTACTTTGGTATTACTCGGATGAATTCAATGAGCTGAACGGTGTTTTCAGGATTGGAGATTTTCACTTGTCCCGTGAATTCACGGATCTGGGCGAAAACCTGTTTGGAGTAGTGTTGATCAACTTTGTAGGCATTGTTGTCGCCACCAATTATGGTGTTGTTTGCCAGTTCTTTTGAAACCAAAAACAGATACTCGTTGTAAGCCGGATATACGTATTCGGTAACATCTGCCTTGGTGAGAATGCACAGCGATTCAAAGCGGTATTTCTTGTAACCGCGTTCCAGCATCTGCTGGTTGATATATGAAAGAAGATACTGGTCCATTTTACTTTTTGGCTTTACATTCGAGATAAATAATAACCTGATAGGGAAGGAAAATTCCTTTTTCATCCGTAGCTGTACCTGCATCCTGATAAAATCCACAGACCTTTGATGCTGAAAACATTCTTTCCTGAATCTGCATGAAACGATTGCATTTCTGCAACGGTTTGTCATGGTATCCGACTGAATGATGAAGTGGATGAACGCGCCCTGAATTGAACAAAATACTCACTTCGCCGATGTGCTGAATGTCGCGGCCGGTTTGCAGATGTCCCTTTACATCAGCATGAATGCCGGTGCAACTGACGATGTTTGCCGAAAGACTTTTATCAATGGCAACAATCTGATGCGCTCTGCTGATTTTTATTGACAATATGACAAACCGGCGGACATTCATTTTACTTGGAATTTTTGAGTTTGAGATAAATATTCAGTGTGTATGGAAATGAAATTCCATCGGTGAATCCGCCATCTGTAAACCGGCCCTCAATGAGGCTTCCGGCTGCTTCAACGGTTTCATCATTTTCGAAAATCAGAAAGCGTTCGTTAGGACTTGAACTCTGATCTGTCGCCAGCAACTTTGTTTCAAAG
Source organism: uncultured Bacteroidaceae bacterium (assembly GCA_964547605.1). Taxonomy (GTDB): domain Bacteria; phylum Bacteroidota; class Bacteroidia; order Bacteroidales; family DTU049; genus GWF2-43-63. The sequence goes on from CAZJOL010000079.1 coordinate 7,028, forward strand.
CCGTCGGGAAAAATTTCTTCTTCAGCGATGCGCAATTCCAACGTGCTTCCGAAATGCGAATTGTCATTCGGCATGGACACATAAATGCCGTCAACACGCGAATAAAGCTTGTCGGTTACGGCTGAGAATTTCACCGTTTGCGCGGGTGTTTCCACCTTCACTTTGATCATCTGATATTTTGTCAGTTTCATGGCCTTGATTTTTATACAGGAATGGAAAGGGCTACCAGAGCGGATCGCCCTTGCCAGGCCTGCAGAACGTTTTAGTACTTGGTCACAGATGTGCCGATGAGAATGGCCTTCATGAACATGTTGGCCGGTGCGTTTGCTCCCCATTCGATGTTGAGCTCCATGGCCTGCTGATCCAGGATTACCTTCGGGTTATCCATCTGGAACAGACCTTTGCGGATGTTCATGTTGGCTGTGTTGAAGACTTCGCACGAAGTGGATGGAATCAGTGTAGTGCCGTTTGCCTTGAATTCAAATTCACCATTGCGGAGAATTTCAGGGATGATGTCGAAGTTCACTTCAGCTGGAGTTCTTGTTCCGTCAGCAATTCCTGCAAGCAGAATAATTCCAGACAAAAGCATGATGTTTCCTTTTTCAAGTTTTGCTGAACTGATGTTGCATTGCCCGACAACTTTGTTGTCATCGTCTTTCATCATCTTGACAATCTTGCTCGATGCAATGCTTTTGGTTGTGTAAAATGCAGCGTCAACAGCCTGCAATGTTTTGCCGGCAAGTCCCTGCTGAATTTCCTTTGGCAGCCAATGGAGCCGTTTTTCAAACTCTCCGCGGCTGTTGGTGGTACCGGTGCTTGCGGCAACGGTTTGTTTGGTTTGTGCCTGTACGCGGCGGACGAATTGTTTGCGTTCAGCCAGGTTGGCACGTTCGAGTGCTCCGAGAAGCTCATCTTCCGAAATAGCTCCGAGCAAATTGTAGTCGCTTGTTGCGATCTGTCCTAAGGTTAACATTGTTATTTGTTTTTTGGTTACATGATTTTCTTACAGGATCTGTACTTCCTGGACTTCTTCGTAATCGGCCAGCTCTCCCATGTCGGTCGGAGCTGACTCTATTTCAATGGTCCGGAGATCAGAGTTGGATTCATTCAGAACAGGAAGTTCCGGATTGTAAGGCGCAATGGCCAGATTGATCGGGTCGCGGAAAACTCTTTTGAGTGGATCGGCAATGTTGAAATCGCCAAGCCCACTCAGAATGTCCTTTTTCAGAAATACCTTGACGGTGGATGCAATGCCGCTTGCAGCAACGCCGCCGGCAATGAGTTTCAGATTTTTGTCCTTCAGGAAAATCGCCCCGCCGATCCCTGCAGAAATCTGCAGAATTGGTTTTACAAGAGCCTTTGCCTGGAAGCCTGTTGCAGTTTCATCGATGGGGATTGCCTTGTCGATGAGCTTTCCTGCGAGGTTGCCGCCAATCATACCAATGATGATCAGGCCGGGAGTTTTCAATTCTTCAATAACTGATTTTGCGTTCAGTTTTGGTTTTGCTGTGTTGCCCATGGTATTTGATTTTTAGTTGTTAGTGAAATCGTTTATGAAAGCCGGATCGACTTGATAAAGGCTTTTCGTGTTTTCTTTTTTGGTTGTGCTTTTTTCTTTGGTTGTTGCTTTTTCTTTGCAGGTGGTTGTGCACCGGATAAGTTCTGCGTACTGCCTGCTGTTTTCTTTCCGCTGAACATTTTGGTTACACCCCAGATGGCGAGCCCGGCGCCGCCAATGGCGATCAATGGGTTTCGTGTTACCCATCCGAAAAACCCTCCTTCTGATGAATCGTCACCGGTATCACTTGAACCGTCATCTGCAATGTCTGCTTTGAAATCTTCGTCGGTGCTCATGATCATATCACCTTCTGCCACACTGGAATCAACTTCGAGCTGAAGATTGTCAGCTTCATTCTGCGACATCACTCCGCTTTCGACCATAATTTTCAGACAAGAAGCAATGACCGGAACAGCGGCTGCCAGTGCGGCGGCAGCGGGTGCTGCACCAAGTCCGGAAAGAATAAATTCCGAATCAGCAGTTCCATTCAAACCTCCGGATTTTCCTTTCAGAATAGCGTTTTTCATTTTCTCGCGTTTGCCCTGAAGCTTGTCTGCAAAAAGTTTTTCAACTTTAATGAGCGCATTTTTGCTCTTTTGCCATAGGTCTGCATTGATGCCTTTTGCAGCGGCCTGTTCTTTAGTGGCATAACCCCATTTGAGTTTGCTGCCCATTTTTTTGATGTTCAGTTTGAGCGCCAGCAGAAATCCGTTTCTTGCGGCTATTGTCACAGGATTGTAGCGGATAAAGGCCTTGCCGCCTTTCTTCACAGCTTCGCCCACTTTTTTGAAAAATCCTTTTTTCGTAGGATCTGCTTTTTTCGCTGCTTTCTTTTCAGCTTTGGCTTTCTTCTTTTCTTTGCTTTTTTTGCCTCCCAGCATGCCGAGCAATTCTTCCTCAGTCAGATTATCAAGCTCCGACCAGTCATTGTCCAGTCCTTCGAGATCGGAGTATTCAGGCACTGAGTCGAGTTGATAATGTTTGTTCAGCGCATCTTCATTCTGTGCAAGAATTGTCAGCGCTTTATCGCGGTTGGGCGTATTCCAGCTTTCGATGGCGTAATCCAGCATTTTCAGAAATGCGGGCGGATAGTCCACATTCTGCACAAGCTGCGGTTTTCCGGCAACGATGTTGCGCGTTTTCACAAGATGCGAATAAATGGCTTGCAGACGTTCCTGTTCGCTTTCTGCTCCCAGGTTTTCAAGTCCTTCGAGGTCGTTCACCAGGTCCATCACATTGGTTGTGGTGCCGGAAAGGACTGCTACATTGATTCCGTTGAGGCTCATGGTAAAATCTTTTTTAGCGGTGTATGGTTTTTCGTAATTGAAGCGTGAGAGCACGCAGTCGATGATGTATTCGCCGTTTCCGTTTTCTTTGGGCACAATCACATACACATGCTGATAGGTATCCTGATCGTACTTTGTAATGCGGAACCGGTGCGGAATACGAAGGTTTGTGAGAATGGATGAAACGAAAATGGAAAAGCAGTCGCAGTCGATACCGGTCTCGCGTTCAGACCAGCTGCGACTTGGACGGCGCAATTGTTCCAGCCCTTTCTGATCCAGTTTGTACTGAATATGATGGTAAAGAAAATTCCAGATGTTTTCGCAGGTTTCCGCAACAGACTTGCCTTTCAGGCGCGGAGCGATTTTCTTTGTGTCGTCAATATATTTCCAGACGACTTTCTTCATCAGATCAACAGTGTCTTCAACTTCGCCATCCTTAATAATGACTCTGTCCTTTTCTTCAGGAAATCCGAAGAACTGATTGAATCTGCTCCCGTCCTGAATTGGCCGGTAGCCGCTGCTGATGGATTCTATGGACATCCTGTTGCTCATAATATTTTCTCCGGTTCTGATTCGTAAGAAAGTCCGTTTGCGTAAAGCGAATACTGCATTTCAAGCGGAATGGAAAGAGCCTCGCCTACTGCCTTCATGTCTTTTGTCTTAAAGGCAGCAATGATCTGCGGAATCTTTGTCAGCAAGCCGCTGATATATCCGACGAGAATGTTCCAGGGCACGGCCACTTCAATAGTGTCAATCTTTGTTTCCGCAAGTGGCAGGATTTTGAAAACCTTGTTTTCCGGTCGCGAGCTGGTG
>CAZJOL010000080.1:0-10604 GCA_964547605.1 uncultured Bacteroidaceae bacterium
TAATCCGCAGCAGGCGGATCATTTCCACATCCTCTGAAGACAAAAGATAAAAGCTCTGCACTGAGCCTGTCGAAGTGTACAAAGATAAAAGTGGTCATCTAATCTTCCCACACCTGTCACGTTTCACGTGATTTTCACATGGACGAAGTCCCACATTTCCACATTTTATTTCATATTTCGTATTTCTCATTTCGTATTTCGTATTTTACTACCTTCGTATTTCGTTTGAGACTATGAAAAAAATTCTGTTTCTGTTTCTGCTGATACTGAGTATTCAGGCCGGTGCACAAAGCTTCAGGGGCGGATTCCGTGCGGGACTCACCGGATCGCAGGTCGATGGTGACAACCTGTCGGGGTTCGATAAAGCCGGACTTACCGGCGGTTTTATGGTAGCGCTGCCACTCGATGAATACTCAGATCTGGCCATGGAACTGCTTTTTGTGCAGAAAGGCAGCCGCCTCAATCCAACCAGGGACAACAATATGACAAAATATGTCATGCGCCTCAATTACATTGAAGTGCCATTTCTGTATCGCCGCCAGCTGAAAAGCAGTTTCGGATTCGAAGCGGGGCTGTCGTTCGGGATACTGCTCGATAATGAAAACAGAGAATTTGACATAAATGGTGCAATACCCGCCCGGCCTGATTTTGAGAAGTACGAACTGGCTGCTCATGTGGGATTCCGCTATTTTCTGAATGAAAAACAATCCATCAATCTGCGCTATTCCAATTCCATTCTGCCCATCCGGAAAGCGCCGGGCATTTCGACTTATAAATATTTCATTCGCGGACAATACAATCTTGTACTCGCACTGACCTATGAACACTGGTTCTGACAAAATATCAAAAGTAATTGTTGCTGTAACCGGCGCCAGCGGCGCTGTTTATGGTCTCGAACTCATAAGGCAGCTAGTTGCACTGGAATGCATTAAGGACATTGCCGTCATTTTCAGCGAAAACGGAAGTAAAGTCTGGGACTATGAAAAAGTGATGGACATTCCTGTAAGCAACAAGATTACTGTTTTTGAAAACAACGATATGTTTGCCGCTCCTGCCTCCGGTTCTGCCGGATATCAGGCAATGTTTGTTGCTCCATGCTCAATGGGAACGCTGGCGTCGGTAGCAGCAGGAACGGCAGGAACACTCATTCTGCGGGCCGCCGATGTAATGATTAAAGAACGCAGACCATTGATACTCCTCACGCGCGAAGCCCCGCTGAGTCTGATACATATTGAAAACATGGAAAGGGTGACACGCGCCGGCGCCATTGTTTTTCCGGCCTCACCGTTTTTCTATCACCACCCGAAAGACCTTCGTGAAGCAATTTCGGCGCTGGTTTCGCGTTTACTCGGTATTACCGGAATTTCATCCCCCGAAATTGAATGGGGAAAAGAATGATGTTATGGCAAAAATGCTCTGGGAATATGATATAAAGGTATTGCTTGCTCTGGAACAGGCCATCGGCGGCAGCTCTGAATTTTTGAAATTTCTGCTCGAAAACGGTTTTCCCGAGCTGGCTGCATTTGCCAGTGCCATTCGCGCCGACAAAAAAGCACTGAAATGGCTTTTCGACAATGGATCTCCCGAACTCGGCATTCTGAGCGACGCCATTGATTCGGAAGACGCGGCCATCGCCTGGCTGAAGAAAAACAACCTTACCTTTTATATTATATTTGCCGATGCCTGCCGCGGAGTAACGCCCGCCCGCGAGCTTTTCAAAAAAAACAACATGGATGTTTTTCTACGCCTTTCCATTACTACTCAGGAAGTGCTGAAGCAGCAGCAATTCGATGCCTGGGATTATCACAAGTTCAAGAAGTAGATTGGTCACAAACCACCCAGAAAATTTTAGCACCGCTCAATTTCCCGGACAGACGGCTAATACCCGTGTTGAATGTAAATTGCTCTTCAAATATATCGTATTTATATATGAGTTATTTGACATTTGTCTATAAAAATGATATATTTGCAAGGTGACTAAGCGCAATAGAATATTAAAAAAATGGTTGCCTGTTCTCATTTTCACAACAGGCATTTTATTATTGCTTGCAATAAAGCTGGTAAGGCAGGAACAGACCATCACCAATAACATCAATTTCCGTCTGAAAGCCGCAGCCGGCACCATAGAGCTTGTTATCAACGATGATCTTATTGAAGCTGCGGTTGAAGGTGTACAGCCAGACTCAGAACAATACCGCGATACACAGAATAAATTTGACAGGATAGCAGCCATACATGAAGTCGATTATGCTTATGTGGTTATTGAAAAAGAAGACTCCGTATATTTCGTCATCTGCAACGTTCTTCCTTCTGACATCGAAAACAACATTGTCATTAAGTACCTTGATGTATTTTCCGAAGCTCCCCCGGAGCTCAAAGCTGCGTTTACATCGAATAATTCTCTTGTCTTCAGCAAGAACAGTAACAAATGGGGCACTTTCCGCAGCGCCTATATTCAGAAAACCACTGAAAGCGGCATTAAATATCTTTTGTGTTCGGACATGTTTCTAAAAGACATTAACAATGAGCTTCTCCGGGTTTTCATTGAGTTCCTTGTTTCACTTATATTTGTCGTTTTGATTTCATTCCCGCTGATTTATTTACGGATGAATTCCCCAAAACGATCTGCCAATATTTCGAAATAAGACCTAAATATTTAAAATAAAGCTTAATCACTAATATTCTTTTCTTTACGGGGAATTTACTTCGTAAAAATTGTTAAATTTTTTGGATACCTCAAAAAACCATTTATATTTGCGTTGCGATGGCACGGCTGAATCACAAAAAAAAGAAACTGCTTGTTCCGATAATTATTTTTATTGTCGGCATGATCATTTTTGTGTGGGTGAAGCTGTACAATCAGAAAAACATTGCCTCTGCCGAGATTGAAACCCGCCTGAGATCAGCTGCCGGATCGCTGGAAATGATTGTGACTGACTCAATGATTGACAATGCACAAAAGAAAGTCCCGGTTGACTTTGTGGAGCACGAAACCGTCAGGTCACAGGCAAATAAAATTACGAAAATCCATAATGTTATTTATTCCTATGCAATGATTAAATCCGGTGACTCAGCTCTTTTTGTTTTTTCGTCTTACATAGAATCAGATATAACAGGAGATATTGTAACCGGGTATCTTGATCATTACGCCGAAGCAACCGATGTGATGCAACGTGCTTTCGAATCCGATTCGCCGGAAGTTTTCGACAAATCGCAGGATCAGTGGGGCGTTTTCCAGAGCATATATCTTCCGCGTAAAACAAAATCAGGAACTCCATACCTGCTCTGTGCCGATGTTAAAGTTTCCGAAGTTACGGACTACCAACTGAGGTACATGGTAGAGTTTTCTCTGTCGGCGGTTTTTCTGTTCCTTATTTCTTTACCGTTGTTCCTTTGGATGCGAAATCGATAAAATTTTAATTGTTGCTTTCCGCTGGTTTGTTCAAACTTCGAAGCCGTTTGTCCACATTCCTCAAGGATTGGCTTTTTTGTTATGAAAAAAAAGGCTCAGCTTTATTCCGAAATGTTTTTCGGACAAATAAAAATTGTTTAATTTGCACACGATTTTAATAACCGTGATGCAAAAGTTAATTATCATTTTCACGCTGGTTTTTGCCGGTTTCTGCACTCTGTCAGCATATGCGAGCGCCGGGCATGCTCAGGATACGAGCAAAACCGAACAAAGCGAAGGTATCGACATCACCGAAGTGATTTTCGACCATATCCTCGATGCGCATGAGTGGCATATTATGACTCTGAATGAAGGCGAGGCAAACGAAAAACATGTCGTAGTGCCCCTTCCGGTAATCCTTTGGGACGAAGGTCGCCTGGTTGTTTTCATGAGTTCCCGTTTCCATCATGCTGAACACAGCGATTATCAACTGGGGACAAAAGAAAACTTTAATGGTGAATACCAAGGGAAAGTTGTCCATGTTGATGAAACCGGGCAGGTGGTCAGTGTTCCGCTTGATTTTTCCATTACAAAAAATGTTGCTGCATTAATGTTTAGTGCAGCTTTGCTACTGTTGATTTTTATCCCGGTCGCACGCAGCTACAAAAAAAGAGGTATTGCAGCTCCGAAAGGGCTGCAAGGATTCATGGAACCTTTGATTCTTTTTGTTGTTGATGATATTGTAAGACCCAATATCGGCGAAAAACGCTACGCCCGCTTTGCGCCTTATCTGCTCACTTTGTTCTTTTTCATACTCATCAATAACCTGATGGGACTTATTCCATTTTTCCCGTTTGGAGCCAATCTCACTGGAAATATTGCTGTAACCATGACCTTGGCAGTCTTGACACTCCTGATTGTGAACTTCAGTGGTACCAAAGGTTACTGGAAACACATTTTTGCAGCACCCGGCGTACCGGTCTGGCTTTTGCCCATCATGATCCCGGTTGAACTCATCGGCGTTATTTCAAAACCTTTCGCACTCATGGTTCGTCTCTTTGCCAACATCACGGCAGGACATATCATTGTGCTAAGTCTTATTTCACTCATTTTCATTTTTCAAAGTCTTGGCATTGCGCCGGTTTCGGTCTTCTTCGTCCTGTTTATGGACTTGCTCGAACTGCTGGTTGCCGCGTTGCAGGCCTATATTTTCACACTGCTGACATCACTGTTCATCGGACTTGCCGTGCAGGAAGCAGAACACCATTAGAAACCAATGTTTAACTTTAAAATAAAATCACTATGGTTTTAGCAGGAATCGGAGCAGGATTAGCCGTTATCGGCGCAGGACTCGGAATCGGACGTATCGGTGGTTCAGCCATGGACGCCATTGCCCGTCAGCCCGAAGCAACAGGTAAAATCCAGACGGCCATGATTATTGCTGCAGCTCTCGTTGAAGGCGTTGCCCTCTTCGCAGTTGTTGTTGCGCTCATCGCCAAGTAATTTTCGAAAAAACAAAAGCCCCCTGCGGTTGGCATCGGGGCTTTTTATCATGAACCCAAAGAACAAAACAATATGTTGACAACTCCCGGACTTGGATTGATATTCTGGACAACAATCGTGTTTCTGCTGCTGTTTTTGCTGCTTGCTAAATTTGCATGGAAACCAATTGTGGCTGCTATCCGCAAACGCAACGAAGCCATTGACAATGCGCTTCAGGCTGCCGAAAAAGCCAGACAGGAAATGGCTCAGCTGCAGGTCAATAATGAACAACTCCTGAAAGAAGCACAGAAAGAACGCGACATCATTCTGGCCGAAGCCCGCAAAATGAGAGATAAAATCGTTGAAGAAGCCGGCGTCAAAGCCAAAGAAGAAACGGAAAGAATCATCGCTGCGGCTCAGGAAAACATTCATTTTGAAAAAATGGCTGCCATTACCGAACTGAAAAATCAGGTGGCTGTTCTGTCACTCGAAATTGCTGAAAAAATTATTCAGGAAAATCTTGCCGGCGACGCTAAACAACAGGAGCTCGCACAAAAAATGGCAGGAGAAATTTCATTTAACTAATCCCGGGCATGAATAATACGCAGATTCCAAAACGGTATGCACGGGCGCTTTTCGAACTGGCCGACGAAATGAAAATTTTGCCCGCTGTTGAGCAGGATATGCGCTCAATTAAAGCAGCATGCGAACAGGTACCGGAGTTTAAGCTCATGCTCAAAAGCCCGGTGATGAAACCCGTGCTTAAAAAGAAAATAATCACCGCTTTGTTTGAAAAACATTTCCATGAACTTAGCATCCGCTTTCTGCAATTGGTCATTCAGCAGGGACGTGAAACCTTTCTGCCTGAAATCTCCAATGAATTCATTATCCTTTGCAGAGAGAAGGAAGGAATTGTTGAAGTGGAACTCACTTCTGCAATAAAGCTGAATGAAAATGTTATTAGACAAATCGAAACCAAAATTGCATCGCTTACAGGACTGAAACCAAGCACCACTCAAAAGCTCAATCCAAATCTGTTGGGTGGTTTTGTGGTTCGTTTCGGCGACAACATGTACGATGCCTCATTGAGAAAGAAAATTTCGAAAATCTCCAGGGATTTTCGTACCAATATTTACGAAAAAGGATTTTAAAAAAGGGTATATATGGCAGAAATAAAACCATCGGAAGTAACCGCCATTCTTCGTCAGCAGATCTCCGGAATGAATCTGGGAGCCAGCCTCGAAGAAACAGGAACCGTTCTAGAAATTGGCGACGGCATTGCACGTGTGTATGGACTCAGCAATGCACGCGCAGGTGAAATGGTCGAATTCGAAAAAACAGGTCTTAAAGGTATTGTGTTGAACCTCGAAGCAGACAACGTAGGTATTGTGCTCCTCGGCGATACTCAAAATCTGAACGAAGGTGATGTGGTAAAACGTACCGGAACCATTGCATCCATCCGCGTTGGCGAAGGATTGCTCGGACGTGTTATCAACACAATCGGTGAACCCATCGACGGCAAAGGTCCCATTCAGGGCGAGCTGTACGAAATGCCGCTGGAACGCAAAGCGCCTGGCGTTATTTTCCGTCAGCCAGTAACTGAGCCACTGCAAACCGGTATCAAGGCCATCGATGCCATGATTCCTATCGGCCGCGGACAACGCGAGCTACTCATTGGCGACCGCCAGACCGGCAAAACCGCCATTGCCATTGATACCATCATCAATCAGCGCGAGAATTACGAAAAAGGCAAACCTGTGTTCTGCATTTATGTAGCCATTGGACAAAAAGGTTCCACTGTGGCTCAAATTGCAAAAACACTCGAAGAAAAAGGCGCCATGCCTTATACCGTAATAATTTCAGCAACTGCTTCAATGCCGGCAGCTCTGCAATTCTACGCTCCGTATGCAGGAGCAGCCATCGGTGAATATTTCCGCGATACAGGCCGCCCTGCGCTTGCTATTTACGACGACTTGTCAAAACAAGCCGTGGCATACCGCGAAGTTTCGCTGCTGCTGCGTCGTCCACCAGGACGTGAAGCTTATCCGGGCGATGTGTTCTACCTGCACTCACGTTTGCTTGAGCGCGCAGCAAAAATCATCCAGAGCGATGATGTTGCAAAACAAATGAACGACCTGCCCGAAAGCATCAGACCGCTGGTAAAAGGTGGTGGCTCTCTGACAGCGCTTCCAATCATCGAAACACAGGCCGGTGACGTTTCTGCATATATTCCGACTAACGTAATTTCTATTACCGACGGTCAGATATTCCTTGAAACAAACCTCTTCAACTCAGGTATCCGTCCTGCCATCAACGTTGGTATTTCTGTAAGCCGCGTGGGTGGTAACGCTCAGATCAAGGCCATGAAAAAAATTGCTGGAACACTCAAAATCGACCAGGCGCAGTTCCGCGAACTAGAAGCATTTTCGAAATTTGGTTCCGATCTGGACGCCGCTACTAAAGCCGTTCTTGACAAAGGTACCCGTAATGTGGAAATTCTTAAGCAGCCGCAATACTCTCCTATGCCGGTTGAAAAACAAGTGGCCATCATCTTTGCCGGTACACGTGGATTGCTCAAAGCTGTCCCAATAAAACAGGTGAAGAATTTCGAATCAGAATTTCTGCACCATCTGGAAGATCATCACGCCGATATTCTGAGCGAATTGCGCAAAGGAGTGCTTTCTGATGAAATGATTTCAAACCTCGAGAAAATCGCACTCGACATTGCTGGACGCTACCACTAAAACTGATCTGACATGGCAAATCTGAAAGAAGTCAGAAACCGTATTCAATCGGTAACAACCACCAAGCAGATCACATCTGCCATGAAGCTGGTGTCGGCCTCGAAGCTGCGCAGGGCGCAGGACAACATCCTGCGCTTCAGACCGTATGCTTCTAAGCTGCGCGAAATCATGAACCGCGTGGCTTCAGGGGTTGACGACCTGCCAAATGATGGCGTATTTGCACGCCGTCAGCCCGAGAAGGTTCTGATGGTGGTGTTCTCGGCCAACAGAGGGCTTTGTGGTGTTTTCAACGCCAACATTGCCAAGCAGGTGAATCTGCTTATTGAAGGAGAATATCGCGAAAACTTCAAAGCCGGAAAAATTGATTTCATCTCATTCGGACGCAAAGCACCCGATCTGCTGAAAAAGAAAGGATGCAAATTTTCGAAAGATTATAATCATCTTATCGACAAACCTTCGTTTGATGAAGTTGCTGAAATCTGCGACACCATTGTGAAAGAATACATCGCCGGAAAATACGACGCCATTGTTCTAGTGTATAATCAGTTCAGAAACGCTGCGCAACAGGTTTCCGTGAACGAAACGCTGCTCCCTTTCAAGCTTGATTCAGGCAAACAGGTGGGCGGCGGTGATTACATTCTCGAACCTGAGCGCGAAAAAATGTTTGCGATTATCGTTCCGAAAACACTGAAGCTGCAGCTGTACAAGGCGCTGCTCGACAGCATTGCATCGGAGCACGGAGCCCGCATGACATCGATGCACAAGGCAACCGACAATGCAACCGAAATTCTGAAAGACCTCCGCCTGAGTTACAACAAGGCACGTCAGGCAGCCATCACCAACGAGATTATCGAAATCGTGAGCGGCGCTGAAGCGTTGAAGGGTTAGAAGAGCGTTTATTTCTGTAAATGCCTTTGGAAAAATCCGGAGGCATTTTTTTCACAAAAAAAACCTCCACAGCTTTCACCGCGGAGGTCAGGTATGTAATTTTCAGCAATTACTTCGTAACAATGCGAATCGTATCGCGTGCAATCACCAGCTCTTCGTTGGTAGTAACCGTCATCACTTTTACTTTCGAATTTTCGGTTGAAATAACGGCATCTTTTCCGCGCAGACCTTTATTCTTTTCAGCATCGAATTCAATTCCGAGTCCTTCCAGGTTGCTGCAGATACGACGGCGGCTGTCACAGTCGTTTTCACCGATTCCGCCTGTAAAAATAAGTAGATCGAGTCCGTTCAGCGCAGCCATGTATGAACCGATGTATTTTTTCACACGGTAAGCAAATACATCAAGGGCAACATTGGCCTGATGATTTCCTTCGGCAGCTGCTTTTTCAATATCGCGCATATCGGATGAAATTCCCGAAATACCAAGCAAACCACTTTTTTTGTTGATTAAAGAATTTGCATCAGAATACGAAAGTTTTTCACGGTCCATTATCGAAAGAAGCGCACCCAGATCGAGGTCTCCGGCACGGGTACCCATCAGAACGCCTTCAACAGGTGTATAACCCATGGATGTATCAATTGATTTCCCGTTTAGAATGGCTGCAATCGACGATCCATTGCCAAGATGACACGTAATGATCTTCATTTTCGTCCAGTCTTTTCCAAGAATTGATGCAGCTTTTTCTGCAACATATTTATGACTGGTTCCATGGAAACCATAGCGACGGACTTGTTTGTCTTTGTACATTTCATATGGAAGTCCATACAGAAAAGCATGTTCTGGCATTGTCTGATGGAATGATGTATCAAAAACGGCAACCTGTGGTAATCCTGGCAATAAAGCTTCAATAGCCAGAATACCTTTTAAATTTGCCGGGTTGTGAAGCGGAGCAAGTTCAATCAGTTTTTCAATTTTACTTTTTGCGTCTGGAGTTATGAAAGCACTTTCCGAGAAAAATTCACCACCATGTGCCACGCGGTGGCCCGCAGCATTAATTTCGGTCTTGTCTTTCAGACATCCTTTCACCGGGTCAAGAAGGGTGTCGATGATCCACTGGATTCCGACAGTATGATCAGGGATGTCTCTTGTTTCTTCGAAAGAATCTTTACCTGTTGATGAATGTTTAAGCAGACTGTTTGGAATTCCGATGCGTTCGAGCAATCCTTTGGCCAGAACCTGTTCATTTTTGTCCATGTCGAACAGCTGATACTTAATGGAGGAGCTGCCGCAGTTGAGTACGATTATTTTCATTTTTGGAGAAGTAATTTAATTGGTTTGAAAATCACTGCTAATGTATTGCAAATTTTGAAAAATACAGCAATCTGATGAAAAATAAATTTCAGGCTAAGGTTGAGGCTAAGGTTGAGGCTAAGGCCAAGAACTCAGAACAAAGAACAAGGAAGTTAGAATATCGAAGGATAAAACACTAAGGACTCAATTCCTCCTTCATCCTTCCTTGTTCCCTGTTCGATGTTCTTATGTATCTTTGCACCGCAAAAAACGAATTCACTGGTGGGCCAGCCGCAAACATTCAAGCCATTCGCTACTGAAGACACTTCTTCAGCGCTATATTTTCATGGGCACAGCATGGATGAAGCTCCGGTGTTGTTTTCTGAGAAACCTGACTCTTCAGTCATCCGGCAGGCGAAAGTCAACGATTACCGCGCAAATGGGCACTTCTTTACAAACACTGTCTCGCATAAAACCGACCAGGGAATTAAAATAGACCAGCCCAATGATTTTTTATTCATTGCGGCGCTTGTCATTCCCATGATTATTTCGCTGTGGGTTGTCAGGACTGCTTTTCCCAGAATCCAGGGTGCTTTCCGCGCGGCTTTCAACAACCGTTTCGGATCGATTTTTATGCGGAATTTCACCATCGGCAACCAGCTGTCAACTTATGTCATTGTGCTGAATACCGCAATCAGCATGTCGGTCGGTGCATGGCTTTTTCTGACTCACAAGGGAATCATTCCTGCAGAAAACAACACAGAATCTCTATTCATGCTACTGGCCGGATTCACTGGTTATTACCTCT
>CAZJOL010000081.1:0-10571 GCA_964547605.1 uncultured Bacteroidaceae bacterium
TAGAATGGCAGATTCCGGTTCTGTTGGTTGGGGGTTCGAGTCCCTTCGGAGTCACAAATAGCTACTTGTATTTTCAGACTTCTCCGAATGGGACGAGAAGTTTATCCGCCAGCTGGCGGAAGTCCCTTCGGAGTCACACCAAAACACTTTGTAATTAATTGAATCAATTACTTACGAAGTGTTTCTGTTTTACAGCCAATATGCCAACAAATTGGAGTTTTTAATTGCAAACTTTGTGACTGTAAATTTTGCATGCACACTACTCCACCGCTGTAATTCTGAGCCTCGCATGAAGTCATCCTGAGTTTCGCTTCCGGAGACATTTTTTGAATTTTCAAAGCAGCCCATTAGTTCGTATTATTAACGTCACTCATATTTCCACATTTGCGACCGTGTCACGTCTTACGTGAAGCAACGCATTTCCACATTCTCTCAAGATAAAAGCTCTGCACTGAGCTTGTCGAAGTGGACAAGGACAAAAGTGATCATCGAATATTTCCACATTTTCACATGGACGAAGTCCCACATTTCCACATTATATTGTAATTTTGCAGCAATTCATTTCATCATGGAACATCCGCTGAAAGTTTACAACTCGCTTACGCGAAAGAAAGAAGATTTCATTCCCATCAACCCGCCATTCGCAGGCATGTATGTGTGCGGCCCTACCGTTTATGGTGATCCACATTTAGGTCATGCCCGGCCGGCCATCACGTTCGACGTGGTTTTCCGCTATCTGCAGCACCTCGGCTACAAGGTGCGCTACGTGCGTAACATCACCGATGTGGGACATCTCGAAAACGATGCCGATGAGGGCGAAGACAAAATCGAAAAGAAGGCAAAACTTGATCAGCTCGAGCCTATGGAAGTGGTGCAGTATTATACCAACCGCTACCATGAATTCATGAACAGATTGAACGTGCTCAATCCTTCCATCGAGCCACACGCCTCCGGACATATACCTGAACAGATTGACATGGTTCAGAAAATCCTCGACAACGGTCTGGCCTACGAAGCTGAAGGTTCGGTGTATTTCGACGTTGAAAATTACAGCAAAAAATATCCGTACGGAATTCTCTCCGGCCGCAATGTCGATGAGCTTTTATCGAACACCCGCGAGCTCGACGGCCAGTCAGAGAAAAGAAATTCAGCCGATTTTGCCATCTGGAAAAAAGCATCACCCACGCACATCATGCGCTGGAAGTCGCCCTGGAGCGACGGTGTACCTGGCTGGCACATGGAATGCTCGGCCATGGGCGCCAAATATCTCGGAACACCATTCGATATTCACGGTGGCGGAATGGATCTTTTGTTTCCGCATCATGAATCCGAAATTGCGCAATCGATGGCTGCCAGCGGTGTTCAGCCGGTCAAATACTGGCTGCACAACAACATGATCACCATCAACGGACAGAAGATGGGCAAGTCGCTCGGCAATTTCATTACACTTGAAGAATTTTTTACCGGCAGTCATGCAATGCTTGAGCAGGCCTATTCGCCCATGACCATTCGTTTTTTCATTCTGCAGGCACATTACCGCGGCACGGTCGATTTCTCGAATGCCGCTCTGCAGGCGTCGGGCAAAGCATACGAGCGTTTGATGAAAGCGTTTGACAGACTTGATGCCATTGCTGCCGGTGCCGCCGGGGAGTTCGATGTGAACAAGCTTTCGAAAGATTGCTACGAAGCCATGAACGATGATCTGAATACACCGATGGTGATTGCTGCATTGTTCGACGCAGTGAAATTCATCAATGCTGCGGCCGACAAACAGACATCGATGTCCGAAGAGCAGAAGAATGCGTTGCTGAAAATCAGAAAAGATTTTATCGAAGACATTCTCGGTTTGAAACAGGAAGGCATGGAAGCCGCATCAGGCAAGGGAATTGAAGATGACCTGATGAAACTTATCATTGAACTGCGTCTGAAATTCCGTCAGGATAAAAACTTTGCCATGTCCGATTTCATCCGCGATGAGCTGAAGAAAGCCGGGGTGGAACTCAAAGACACGAAGGAAGGAACCGATTGGACTAAAAACTAAAAACGCGACAGAATCGTTATTGGATTATCTGCAAAAAATACTGAAATGAAAACAAAACTCCTGATACTGGCAGTCATTGTTGCAATGCTGAGTTCATGCGGAAACGACAGGAAGAAAGACGGTGATAAAAAAGACACAACAGTGGTTGAAAACATCAAGGTTCCGGAATTCAATGCCGACAGTGCGTATGCATTTGTTGAGAAGCAGGTTTCGTTCGGACCGCGTGTGCCGGGAAGCAAGGCGCATCTGGCCTGCCGCGACTGGCTGGTGTCTGAACTGAAGCGTCATGGCGCAGAAACAACTGTGCAGAATATCACCGTGCGGACATACAACAATACGGTAATCTCGGGTTATAACATTATTGGCAGCATTAATCCGGATGCATCGGTGCGCATTATGTTGTCTGCTCATTGGGATTCGCGGCCATTTGCCGATTGGGATCCGGATCCGGCAAACCACAGCAAACCTGTTCCCGGAGCCAATGACGGCGCTTCAGGTGTTGGCATTCTGCTCGAAATTGCGAGAGTGATGCAGTCAAACAAACCAACAGTTGGAGTTGATATTGTTTTCTGGGATGTGGAAGATTACGGCGAACCAAAAGATGCACAAGGTCAGGAAAAGGAAGACACATGGGGACTCGGATCGCAGTACTGGAGCAAGAATCCGCACAAGCCCGGATATACCGCACGCTTTGGTATTCTGCTCGATATGGTAGGCGCTCCGTTTGCATCTTTTTATCGCGAAGGATTTTCGCAGCGATACGCACCATCCATTGTAACTAAGGTATGGAGCCATGCGCAGGAGTTGGGCTATTCCAATTATTTTCTCAATTCAGAATCCAATCCGATCATGGACGATCATTATTATGTGAACAAATACGCGAACATTCCTACGATTGACATCATCCATCAGGTCAATAATTCGCAGACAGGTTTTTATCCTTACTGGCACACAATTAAAGATGATATGAGCCAGATTGATCGCAATACGCTGAAAGTAGTTGGTCAGACCTTATTGCGCACAGTCTTTTACGAGAAATAGGATTGGTGGTAAAGCCCCTGCTTTTTTATTGATTTATTTCAGATTGCCGGATTTATTGACAATTGGGAAGGCGGCCCCGCGCAGCTGGTTCGATTTTATACTACATTTGCTTTAGAAAACCTTTGTTATGAAAAACATCAGTTTAGCCTGTGTCATAGTATTTTTGTTATTAATGCAGGTATCAGCGCAAACCGAAAACGGGAATGATTTGTATATACCGCCCACCGATTCTTTGGTAAAACAAAACCTGGAAAACTGGCAGGACATGAAGTTCGGATTGCTGATGCACTGGGGCCTGTATTCGCAGCTTGGTGTTGTTGAGTCGTGGGGGCTTTGTTCCGAAGATCAGGATTTTCAGGATCGCAATGGCATGGATTATATCGATTACAAAAATCATTATTTCGGACAAATAAAGAAATTCAATCCGCAGCAGTTCAATCCCGATGCATGGGCCGAGGCCGCTCAGAAAGCAGGAATGAAGTATGCCGTATTTACTACAAAACACCACGACGGCTTTTGCATGTTCGATACAAAACAGACCGATTTCAAAATCACCTCGGGCGAAAGTCCCTTCAGCAGCAACCCCAAAGCCAATGTGGCGAAATATGTTTTCGAAGCATTCCGCAACAAAGGATTTATGGTGGGCGCCTATTTTTCGAAACCCGACTGGCATTGTCCTGCTTATTGGACACCGCTACTGGCCACACCTGACAGAAACTGCAATTACGACACACGCAAATATCCCGGCCGCTGGAAGGAATTTCAGAATTACACATACAACCAGATTGAAGAGCTGACAACGGCATACGGAAAGCTTGATATACTCTGGCTCGACGGAGGCTGGGTGCGCCCCGACTCGACCATCAACGATGAAGTGCGTTCATGGGGATACAATATTCCAAAGTACGAACAGGACATCGATATGCCGCGCATTGCATCGATGGCACGTAAAAATCAGCCGGGTATTCTCATCGTGGACCGCACTGTTCACGGACCTTTCGAGAATTACCGCACACCTGAGCAAAGTATTCCTGACTCTATTCTGCCTTATCCGTTCGAGACCTGTATGACGATGACTGATAACTGGGGATTCGTACCGAATGCCAGATTCAAATCTGCTGAAACCATCATCAGGTCTATGGTTGATGTGGTTTCGAAAGGCGGAAATTTCCTGCTGAATGTTGGCCCGACTCCACAGGGAACATTCGAAGAAAAAGCCATTTCCACATTGAATGAAATTGGAAAATGGATGTCGGTCAACGGAGAAGCCATTTACGGAAGCCGCTCCTGGAAACAGTTTAAGGATGGTGATGCGGTGCGGTTCACGCAGTCTGAAGATGGAAAATATTTGTATGTTTTTGCTTTGCAATGGCCGGGAAAATCACTTTCTCTTTCGTGTATTACAGAAAAGAAAAATTACAAAGTGCTGATGCTTGGTTCAAATGAAAAAATCAAAACGTCATTCGGCCCCGATGGCTTTACATTGCGTATGCCAGATTCCATGAAGGATGCAGCGAATCGCCCGACTGCTTATATTTCGGTATTCCGCATAACACTTAAATAATCTGTCATGCGTTATTTTTTTCTGATAGTTGTTTTGTTTTTTGCTGCATCTGAAATGCCGCTCAGCGCGCAGGATACGTTGCCCTACAAAAATCCGCGGCTGAGCACCGATGTTCGCGTAGCTGATCTGCTAGGCCGCATGACACTCGAAGAAAAATTCTGGCAGCTGTACATGATCCCGGCTCCGATGGATGTTGATCTGACGAAGTATCCGCATGGCATTTTCGGATTTCAGTTTGCTACTGCCGGTCAGGCCGGTAATGAATCTGAGCAGATGATGGATTACTACGCTGCGGGCATCGAGGAAACCAGAAAGGCCATCGACCGCGCGCAAAAATATTTTTTGAATGAAACCCGTTTGGGTATTCCGATAATACCATTTGATGAGGCTTTGCACGGTTTGGTGCGCAATGGAACCATCTCATTTCCGCAATCCATTGCAATGGCAGCTACATTCGATACTGCGATGATGGCTGATGTTGCGGCAGAAATTGCTTCTGAAGTTAAAGGCCGCGGTATCAGAATGGTGTTGTCGCCTGTGCTGAATGTGGCTGTTGATGCGCGCTGGGGCAGGGTAGAGGAAACCTATGGCGAAGATCCGTTTCTGGTAACTCAAATGGCGCTGGCCTATATCAGCGAGTTTGAAAAACAGGGAATCATTACAACACCCAAACATTTTATTGCCAACTCCGGTGATGGCGGCCGCGACAGCTATCCGGTGCAATACAATGAGCGATTGATGGAAGAAGTTTTTTATCCGCCATTTAAAGCGGTCATTGATAATGGTCTCGCAACATCAATCATGATCGCGTACAATTCATTTGACGGTAAACCCTGCTCGCAGAGCCATTTTCTGCTGACAGAAAAACTGAAAAACGAATGGGGCTTCCGCGGTTTTGTCATCAGCGATGCAGGTGCAACGGGTGGTGCCAATGTGTTGCATTTTACCTCGCAGGATTATGCCGATGCAACAAAACAATCAATCGAAGCGGGACTGGATGTCATTTTCCAGACATCGTACGATCATTATACATTGTTTTATGAGGCATTTCAAAAAAACCTGATCGACCCGAAAGCTTTTGACAGCGCGGTGGCCCGGGTGCTTCGTGCTAAGTTTGAACTGGGTTTGTTTGAATATGAGTATTTGTATGAAGGTCATATTTTAGATACAGCTTATTATACCAGCTCATTTGATGCTGCCCGGAAATCAGTAGTGCTTTTGAAAAATCAAAACAATATTTTGCCGTTGCAGAAAGGAGTTTCCATTGCTGTAATAGGACCCGATGCTGTTGAAGGCCGCCTGGGTGGCTATTCCCGCGAAGGTAGTGCAGAGGTGACTATTCTGCAGGGACTTCAGGATGAGTTTGGCAAAGACAGTGTTTATTATGCACCGGGCTGCGGCAGATCAGATAATCGTAATGTTACTGTTCCCGCTGAATGTTTGTTTCACAAAGAAAGCGGCAAAATGGTTCCCGGACTGAAAGCCGTATATTTCAACAATATTTCAATGGAAGGGATTCCGGTACTGGAGCGCGTTGACCACAATATTGATTTTGCATGGACATTGTTTTCACCTCAACAAGGGGTAGTCAATTACGATTTTTATTCGGTGCGCTGGGAAGGAATTCTAAAATCGCCTGTGGATGGTTTATGCGATATTGGTTTTTCCTGCGACGATGGTTATCGGCTTTACATCAACGATTCGCTTGTTATTGATCGCTGGATGAAACAATCTGTGGGTACTCATACAGTGCCTTACTTGTTTGAAAAAAATCAGAAGTATGCATTGAAAGTTGAATTTTTTGAAAGTGTCGGAAACGCGCGCATGAAGCTGATTTGGAATGCAGGTGTGATGGATTCTTCGGATATAAAAATCAGCGAAGCTGTTCAGACTGCGCAGTCGTGCGATGTTGCCATTGTAGTAGCCGGCATTGAAGAAGGCGAGTTCCGCGATCGTGCCTCGCTGCACTTGCCTGGCCGGCAGGAAGAAATGATTCACAAAATTGCTGAAACCGGAAAACCTGTGATAGTTGTCCTTATAGGCGGTGGGCCAGTTGTTGTGACTGATTTCATTGATGATATTGATGGGCTTGTGGAAGCCTGGTATCCCGGCGACCAGGGCGGAAATGCATTGGCTCATGTTTTATCGGGCGACTACAATCCCGCCGGCCGGCTTCCGATCAGCTTTCCGGTCGATGAAGCGCAATTGCCATATGTGTATTATCACAAACCAACAGGCCGTGGCGACGATTATCTGAATATGACCGGAAAGCCCATGTTTCCTTTTGGATATGGCTTAAGCTATACCACATTTGAATATTCCGATCTCCAATTCAGCAAGGAAAAAATCGGCGCCGATGAAGTATGTATTGTGTCATGTGTGGTCAGAAATTCAGGTTTTTATGGCGGTGACGAAGTTGTACAATTGTATATCCGCGATGAGCTTGCATCGGTGTCGCGCCCGATGATGGAACTGAAAGGATTCCAGCGCGTGTATGTGCCTTCAGGAGAAAGCAAAAAAATTGAGTTTGTAATCACACCGGAAATGCTCAGCATGCTGAATGAGCAGATGCAGCGCGTGGTTGAGCCAGGTACCTTCCGGATTATGATTGGAGCTTCATCCAACGATATCCGCTTGAGAGGAATTCTTACGGTGGAAGATAAATGATAAAAAGCTGTCAGTGCACCGCGGCGGATCATCCGTCAGCAATCAGCCGTCAGTAATCAGCCATCAGCAATCAGCATTGTGCGTTGTGCCTTGTGCCCTGCGCTCTATGCGTTGTGCTCTGAGCGTGGAGTTTATCCCGACAAAGGCGGGACGTTGTGCATTGAGCCGCAAGCCTCATGCTGCAAGCCTCATGCCTCATCCGGTAATACTAATGGTTTGCAGCAGTGATTTATTCAGGATCTGAAGTCCTTCGGGTGTGTCGCGCAGAATATTTTCGTTTTTAAAATCGCTGAGAATACGTACAGCATTTTCGTTGCTCATGCCGCTGAGTTCAGCCAGGTCTTTTCTCGAAATATAATGCGGAATAACATCGCTTTTAAACACATCGTTGGAGAGATAAAGAATCACTTCGGCCATACGTCCGATGGTTTGTTTCAGACTGAGGCAGCTCATTTTGTGGAAGAGAATCTTATAGCTGTCGCAAAGCCATGCAACAACGCTTTTATTGAATTTCGGATTTTCGTTGATGAGCTTGATCACCTTTTCTTTTTCGATGAGAAAAACAGTAGAAGGAATCAGCGCAACGGTTGAGAAATAATAATTGTTTCCGAATAATGACGACATACCGATAAAGTCAAAAGGGAGTGTCATCATAAACGAATAGCTTTTACTTCCCGGACCTTCGATATAGGATTTGGTGGCTCCTTTGGCAAGCAGAATAAAATAGGAAGTAAATGCCCCCTGTTTGCCAATGGTTTCGCCTTTGCGGAAGTTGAGCGGGTTGCGCAGCATTTGAACTGCTTCGCGTTTTTTGAGGCCCATGTTTTTGAGCCATTCCATCATTTCCGGGAAATCGTGCTGCAGATTTTTGAGTATTTCTGCTTCATCTTCGCTGGTCTCTTCTTCAAGGTGGCTAGGTTTTAGCTTCCTCAGGGTGACAAACATGGCAATTTTTTCGGCGATGGAGTTGAGCATCTGGGTTTCCTGTGGCAGAAAAATCCCTTTTTCCGATTTTACCGGTTTTGTGTAGTAAACTCTGATTTCGCCAATAATTTCGCCATAGGCTTTTATTAAAGCGCTCTGTTTGAGCTCGGTGCGTTGCAGGCCGGTTCTTGAAAAAATCTGATCGCCCAGAATTACTTCTGCTTCACATAAATCGGTGTATCGCCATCCGGCAGGGATGATGTCAAGAATTTCGGAAATAGCCTGTGGAATTTCCTTGTCGATAAATTGAACTACTTCGTCAATTTTGTACAGACAATTGAGCTCCCGTGCGCGGTCTTGTAGGTCAGATGCATTCATTATCAGTCAAATACGTGAAAACCCGTTTGAAATACCTTATATTTAGTATACAAAGGTAGTACAAAATAAATCATGGCAAAATTTGATTTGCGTCAAGATGTGGGGTGATTTATTACATTTATTGTTGGTGTATTTTGAATGTTCCGATTTGGTGGCACTGACTTAATAGCGCTTACATTTGCATTAGAAACTTAATTCCTACAATATGAACGTCAAACAAATCATGCAGGATCTGGAACAGAGAAATCCAGGCCAGGTTGAATACCTGCAAGCAGTACGTGAAGTACTCGAAACAATTGAAGAAGTTGTAAACGAAAATCCTCAGTTCGACAAAGCAAGCATCATCGAGCGTCTTGTTGAGCCCGACAGAACTCTTATGTTTAAAGTTCCCTGGGTAGGTGATGATGGAAAAGTAAATGTGAACCGTGGATACCGCGTTCAGTTCAACAACGCTATCGGACCATACAAAGGCGGTCTGCGTTTCCACCCGAGTGTTAACCTCTCAATCCTGAAATTCTTAGGTTTTGAGCAGATTTTCAAAAACAGCCTTACCACACTGCCTATGGGTGGTGCAAAAGGTGGATCTGATTTCAATCCTAAAGGAAAATCAGACGGTGAAGTTATGCGTTTCTGCCAGAGCTTCATGCTCGAATTATGGAAAATCATCGGTCCGGAAACCGACGTTCCCGCTGGAGATATCGGAGTTGGTGGCCGCGAAATCGGTTTTATGTACGGTATGTACAGAAAACTGGCTGGCGAAAACACTGGTGTTCTCACAGGTAAAGGCCTCAACTGGGGTGGTTCACTCGTGCGTCCTGAAGCTACAGGTTTCGGCGGAATCTATTTCGTTGAGCAGATGCTGAAGACCATGGGTACTGATTTCAAAGGCAAAACCGTTTCTCTCTCAGGTTTTGGCAACGTAGCTTGGGGCGCAGCTCTGAAAGCTACCGAACTCGGAGCTAAAGTTGTTACCATCAGTGGTCCTGACGGATACATTTATGACGAAGCTGGTATCAGCGGCGACAAAATCAATTTCATGCTTGATCTTCGTTCCAGCAACCAGGATATCGTTAAACCGTATGCTGATAAATTCCCGGGTTCGAAATTCACCGCCGGCAAACGCCCGTGGGAAGTTAAGGTCGACGTTGCTCTGCCTTGCGCAACCCAGAATGAACTCAACGGAGAAGAAGCAAAAATGCTTATCGCCAATGGTGTTAAGGTTGTTGCTGAAATTTCGAATATGGGATGTACTCCTGAAGCAGTTGAAGCTTTCCACGCAGCCAAGATTCCTTTTGGCCCTGGTAAAGCCGTTAACGCCGGTGGTGTTGCTACCTCAGGTCTCGAAATGACACAGAACTCAATGAAACTTTCATGGGATGCCAAGGAAGTTGACCAGCGTCTGCACGCCATTATGAATAATATCCACGAAGCTTGCGTGAAAAACGGTAAAGAAGCTGACGGATATATCAACTATGCTAAAGGTGCCAACATAGCCGGCTTCCTCAAAGTTGCCAACGCTATGCTTGATCAGGGTGTTGTTTAGTATCCTGCTCAACCTTAAAAAAAAGCCCCGGATACACCGGGGCTTTTTTTGTGATATTTTTCAAGCTATGTTTTCTCTGATATATTAAGTAATTTTGCAATCAAATATTGTGATTATGAGAATTGAACGAATACCGGCGGCGCAGCCGAATTCACAAGCCGGAGAAGTAGATCTCACCCTGATAGATCCGATACTCAAACATTATGTGGGGCACAACGGTGCTGTGATTCCGGTCCTCCAGAAAATTCAGGAAACATATGGCTATTTGCCGGCTGAATCTATTCTGAAAGCGGCTGAAGTACTTAATATCAGTGTCAGCAGTATGTATGGAGTGGCAACATTTTACTCGCAGTTCCGCCTGACACCGGTAGGAAAACACATTATCAAAGTGTGTCATGGCACAGCCTGCCATG
>CAZJOL010000082.1:0-10424 GCA_964547605.1 uncultured Bacteroidaceae bacterium
TGAAGCGCAAAAATATAACAATAAATGAATGAATCATTTAAAAGATGAATTTCGTTACCCCTATCAGAAAATAAATTTCTTCATACATTTACGGCAAAGAAATTTTTCATGAGATCAGGCAGAATTCCCGGTATTTTTAAAATTGTCAGCATTTTATTTCTCCTATGCCTTTCGGCTGAACTCTTTGCCCGTGCCGGTGGCGGTGGTGGCGATTTCGGAGGTGGTGGCGGCGATGGCGGTCTGTTTGAAATAATCATTTACCTGCTTTTCGCAATTCCGTTCCCGTACAATTTCATTGTAGTTGGTATAATAATTCTCTTTGCTATCATTTTCAGAAAGAAAGCCAAGCAGGCCTCCGTTCTGAATAAAGTGCCAACGCCCCAATCGTTGCGCGACGATTTGAAATTCATTAAATTCAAACAGCAGAATCCTGATTTCAGCGAAGAACTGTTTCGTAAGAAAGTTAATATTGCGTTCTATGGAATTCAGAATGCCTGGATGGCTCAGGATATGCGCAAGGTCCGCAAGTTCATCAGTGATGGTGTCTACCAGCGTTTCAACGTGCAGTTCATCATGATGAAAAAGCTGCAGCAATACAATGAACTTTCGCAGATTCAGCTGCATTCCATTACGATGGCCGATTATCGTCACGACGGTCAGTACGACGTTCTAGATGTTGCTCTGCATGCCAGCATGACTGATAAATTCGTCTGCGAAAAAATTCCGCGCTTGTCGTCGGGTGGCTATGAGTCGTTTGTTGAATACTGGACATTCATTAAGAAATCGGGTTACACGCCTGGCGATATTTACGAAAATCCGAACTGCCCGCAGTGCGGCGCTGCCCTGCCGGAGATTGAAGGCGAAACAGGCATTTGTCCTTACTGCAAAGCGGTTGTCAACAGCGGCGATTTCGACTGGGTGCTGAGCGAAATAACCCAGGCCGATGATTACACCCTCAGTCATTCGATGGGACATAAGCAGAGCAATCTGCAACAGAAAATACAGCAGTTGCATTCGGGTGATCCTGCCTTTTGTGTGCAGAAGCTCGAAGACAAGGCCAGCAACGCTTTTCTGCAACACACCATTGCCACTGCATTGCTAAACCCGGCGCTGGCGCGTCGTTTCATGCAGGAAGAAGCTTATCAGAAACTTTCCAATGATACTCAATCCTGGTCACCGGTATTATACAACAGGCTTTATCTCAATGACGTGAGTCTGATTTCATCATGGACTGAAAATGAATTTGATTTTCTTGGTTTCTTTGTCCGCAAAAGTTTTCAGCGGATTGAAATGAAACGGGCCAATCCGGAAGAAGTTGAAGCCATTATGGATCCCGTGGTACGAACAACTTCAACAACAATTGTTTTGTGCCGCAAACGAGGAGCCCAGCCTCCGCGCGGATTGCTGTATGCGCATCAGTGTCCGAACTGCGGCGGAACCCTTGCCGATACAACTGATATCAAATGTCCGTATTGCAGTTCCGAAGTGAACAGCCCTGCTTTTGAATGGGTGGTAGATGGCGTTTATTCCATTGGTGAATACAAACAGCGCATTGCCGGCAACATGCCCGATGAGCTGATTGCATTTGGTGTTGACAAAGCCGACGACCTGATGGATGTGCGTGACTACGCGTTCAACAATGCGTTGATTGTGATGGCAGCTGATGGTCATTTCTCCACTGAGGAAGAATTGTTTGCCAAAGTGCTGGCGAAAAAATTCGGCTACAATCCCGCAAAGATTCAGCCTGCTATTGATTTGGCGAAGAACCGGAAACTGGTGCTTCGCATGCCCGATGATCCGAAAAAGCATGCAAAAATCATCCGCCTGATGGATAAGGCTGCCATGGCCGATCAGCAGATGACTCCTGCCGAAGCGGAACTGATGAGCTATGTGCATTCAAACTTTTCATAGCTGGAAACAGCTATGAAAAGTTTGCCGCTATGCGAAGTTGCCGCCCTGCTATGCGAAGTATATACTTCGCATAGCAGGCGAATTAACTTCGCATAGCTGGCAATGTTAAAGCACGCTTGCAGCAAATGTATCGCCGCCGTTCATGTCGCCGGAACGGAAACCTTTGAGAAACCAGCGGCTGCGCTGTTCGGAGGTGCCATGTGTAAAAGTGTCGGGGTTCACACTTCCCTGCGATTTCTTTTGCAGGCGGTCGTCGCCGATGGCACTGGCCGCGTTGAGGGCCTCTTCAAGATCGCCTTCTTCGAGCAGATTCATGCGTTCGGCATAATGCGCCCAGACGCCTGCAAAATAGTCGGCCTGCAATTCGAGCCGCACGGTCATTTTATTGAATTCGGTCTCGCTGAGCTGGTCGCGATACGACTCATATTTTTTGTTGATGCCAAGAAGCAGCTGCACATGATGTCCGACCTCGTGCGCAATCACATAGGCCATTGCAAAGTCGCCCGGGGCGCCGAATCTGGAACCCAGTTCCTCGAAAAAGCTAAGGTCGATATAGACTTTTTCATCGCCGGGGCAATAGAATGGACCCGAATTGGCGCTGGCCGCACCGCAACCCGATTGTACAGCATCGGTGAACAGAACCAGCTTCGGCAAACGATAGGTTTTCCCATCCTCGTTGAACAGCTTGGTCCAGGTATCTTCGGTTTCTTTCAGCACAACGGAGGAGAAGTCGGCCAGTTCCTGTTCTTTTGCCGATGGCTTGTACTCTTCGGTGTTTTGGTCAGATGTTTCCGAGGCATTCTGAATGATGCCGGTCGGATCTCCGCCCAAAAGATAAATGATAAGCACTATGACGATGGTTCCGATGCCGCCACCGAGCAAACCCTTTGATTTTCCGCGCCTGTCCTCAACATTCGAGCTTCCTTGTCTGCCTTGCCATTTCATGATTTTTTCAATTGATTTTCAAATTTAATGATTTTTGGAATATCGATAATTTTATCCCCGGGGCTTTGCCCACGGGCTAAAATCTGCTGCGCTTTCAGCGCATCTGGTGGTGCTTCGCACGTTTTTGACGGCTTCGCCACTGACTTCTGGCAGCTGAAGCTGCCAGCTATGATTAAATCCTTAATCTCAACCTTAACCTTGACCTTAACCTTGACCTTGAACTATCTGACCACTGTCTACTTCAAAATGATTTCATCAACAAAAATCCACGATTTTTTGCCGCGGGCGTAGTGCCAGTCGGGGCAGATTCCGGCTGAGGTGGCCACCACCTTGATATACCTGACATCAATGGGTTCAAAGCTGTCCGACAAGGTTTTGATTTCCATAATTTTCATGTCGGTCGGTCGCTCATTGGGAATATCAAAACGGCTGAGCGGCTCAAAGTTTTTTCCATCGGCCGAAACCAGGATTTCCACTTTTTCCGGCAGGAAAAGCCAGTCGTTCGGTGAGTATAAAAAGTGCGCTGTTATTGAACTGATGCTGGTTTCCGATGGAAATTCAATCACTGCTTCCAACCCCGTGCCTTCAAATCCCTGCCAGCCGCCGTCGGAAAAATTAAGCGAACCGGTGATACCATCGCAAAGGGCATTGGTACCCGATGCAGGATATTTTGCAGAATATGGAATCCGGTGCTGCACGACAGAGCCCACACCTGCATGCCCGATACGCATATCACCATAGGTTTTCAGCTTTGCGAAATGCTGCATTTTTTCAGGAGCAGAAGCATTGAAAACACTGATGGGGCGGGCGAGTGTGTCATCTTCGATGCTGTCGAATGGTTTGACAGACATCACAAAACCACCGGCTTTCGAAAGCGGAATCAGCAGTGTGTCATTGTGTGAGACTTTGTATGTCCCGATTTCAATTTCCTGCGGATTGAATTCCCAGTCTGTGCCTGATGCATCTGCATAAACCGAGGCTGTAAATGATTTCTCTTCCGGCAGGAAATTCATGGGAATCCGCAACAGCGCTTCGTTTTCGTCGGTGCGGGCGCCGACAAACCAGTTGTTCCCATTGCGGCGGGCCACGCAAAGCCAGTCGCCGGGCCGTGCAGCAAGCACCTTGGTTTCATCCCACGAGCACGGAACATCTTCGATGAACCTGAAAGCCGGCTGTCCTTCGTAGTTTTCGGGCATATCGGCCACCATCATAAGCGGACTGAAAAAGATGATATAGAGTGAAAGCTCGCCCGCCAGCGTACAGTACAAACGTTTGTTTTTTTCCGGTGCATAGTTGATATTGAAAATACCCGGTGTGTAGTCGTACGGTCCTGCCAGAAAACGCGTGAAAGGCAGAATGGTGGCGTAATACGGTGGAATTGCCCGGTACGTCGCATTCCATTCGTTGCCGCGTGCTGCTTCCTGACTCATCAGGTTGGGCCAAGTGCGGTCGAGTCCTGTTGGCTTAATGCTTTCATGCGCATTTATCGTGATATGAAAGCGGGCCGCCGATTCCACAACTTTCTGAAAATGACGTACCATGAACTGCCCGTGATGAGGCATGCCAGCCGGAGTTATTGTTCCGGCATAACCGGTTTTCAGCGACCGGATTCCCAGATCGCGGCAAAGCTTCAATGCTGCATCGAGCTGGCTTTCATACATTGGAATATTGCCGCCGGTCTCGTGATGCGAGATGAATTCAATTTTTCTTTTTTTGGCGTAGCGCACCACTCCGGCCAGATCGAAATCAGGATACGCCTGGCAGAAATCCTGCACCGGCAGCGAGTCCGAAGCCCATGTTTCCCATCCCTGATTCCAGCCTTCGGCCAGAAAGCCGCCAATGCCGTGACTG
The DNA here is from genome assembly GCA_964547605.1 of uncultured Bacteroidaceae bacterium. Lineage (GTDB taxonomy): Bacteria > Bacteroidota > Bacteroidia > Bacteroidales > DTU049 > GWF2-43-63. Next base: position 4,708 of record CAZJOL010000082.1, read on the forward strand.
GCGCAAAAGTCAATGTAGTATTTGGCCCTTTCGGTGGTGGCTCCATGTGCGGGTCCGGCATACCAGGTGTATTTTCCGGTGTGCATGCCCCACCATATTCCGGCGAATTTCATGGGTTTGATCCACGACACGTCTTTGATTGTGCACGGCTCGTTGAGATTCTGAATCAGATGCGATTCCATCAGCTGGCCGGCATTGCGGGTGATCATGATTGTGCGCCAGGGTGTTGTGAAAGGCGCTTTTGCCCTGACACAGACGCCATCGGGCCAGGGCCACAAATGAGAATGGAACAGCAGCGGATCGGACTGGTCGCGCATGAGCACCATTTCGGAATAATCCAACAAAGCTGCTTCGTGGATGCTGATGCAGTAACCGGCAGTCACAACCGTCAGGGGTGTGTTGGCATCGTGGATTTCAGAAAGAGGCGTATTGCGGTACAGCGATTCGTAGGCAAATTCATCGGATGGAATCCACCAGGCACTGTCGTTGCGGGCAAAGCGAAATTCAGTGTTTTCGGCTGTGATCAGGAGACTGTCGTTCGTTTTTTTGGGAAAAATATACCGGAAGGCCACGCCATCGTTGTACACCCTGAATTCGATGTCGAGCCGCCGGTTTGTCGCATTGGTTTCTTTAAGATAAAAAACGGAGGCATTGAAATTATTCCTGACAGAAGAAGAAGTTCCCCAAACGGGTTTCCATGTTTCGTCGTTCGAAGAGCGGCTTACATCATACCAGGTCAGATTGGAGTCAATGGCAGTCTTATCTTTGAATTCAAATCCCATGGAAGATGAGTCGAGGAGCGTTTTTCCACCATAAACGACTGAATAATACGGTTTGCCATCCCTGACCCAGAACGACACACAGATATTGCCGTCAGGCGAGAGCACCTTCTCGGTTACAACCGGCTGAGCCATTGCAAAATTCATCATCAATACCCACGAAAGAAACAGCCGGAACATGGTTTTATTTACGAAGATACATAAAGAATAAAACATGGTCAATTTACAAAACAAGTGCATTAATTATACAGGTTTAATCGCTCATTGAATTACCTTTAAAGGTGCTCATCACGTAAAACGTGACAAGTTAAGCTCAGCGCATTTCATGCACTTCGGTTCACGGATAAAAGAAATAGCAAAAGCCGATTGTAAAGAAAGGCTGTCTCAAAACAACGCATTGTTACGACATTCCACCGTTCCGGCCAAAATTAACCCTCGAAGAGTTCCGAACTCTTCGAGGGTTTTCTAACCAGGCCGGAACATGGAACCGTCGTAACAACTGCAAAAACAACGGCCTGTCCGACCACTGGCGGGTTCCATGTCCTTCAGCTCCTTCGTCGCTTTCGGGAGTTTATTCCGCCGGGGCGGAAGTGGAATGTTGTTTTTGCTCCGAAACTAAATTTTGAGAAATCCTCATGTCAATTTTCCAAATACAGTTGAATGTTGTCAAGGATAAATCAAATAAATGCCAAAATAAGCATATCGCTTGTATAAAAAACTTATAAATAGTATCTTTGCACACCAACAGGGCTTATTATGCAATCAATGAACAATAATTCTGATCCAATCGGCAATATGACATACAGGATAAGTGATTTGGTTGACATCAGTGTACTGAAGGAACTTTCCGAAAAATTCACTCAGATTACCGGCCTGACCATAGCATTGTTCGATTATCCTGAAATGAATATTCTGATTCAGTCAGGGTGGAAAGATGTTTGTACAAAATATCACAGGGCAAATGATTCTTCCCTGAAACACTGTCTTTTATCAAATCGCAGACTGATTGAGAAGCTTGAAAAACCCGGACAACTGATTATTGAAAAATGCGGTAATGGCATGTATGATTGTGCTACACCTGTTTTCATTGAAGATAAACTGGTGGCAGCCATAACCACCGGGCAATTGTTTCTCGAAGAGCCCGACATGGAATACTTCAGGGCTCAGGCCGCAAAATACGGTTACAATGAAGAAGAGTACATCAAAGCAGTGGGCGAGGCGAAAATCATTTCCGAAAAGGAATTGTTGATTGCCACTTCATTACTCGGACAAATTGCGGTCTTTGTTTCTGAATCGGGTTTCAATAATCTGAAAATCAGACAAGAGACCATCAAACTGGAACACGAAATAGAGGAGCGGATCAAGACAGAAACAGAACTCCGGAAGAGCGAAGAAAGATACAAAACCATTCTGGCCCTGGCTCCTGAAGCGTTTTTTCATGGAAATCCGACTGGTGACTTCATTGATGTAAATGAAAAGTCGGAAGAATTGACAGGATACACACGCGAAGAGCTTCTGTCAATGAATATGAAAGACCTGTTCCCAAAACAGGTTCTCGAATCGCAGCCACTACGCTATGATGTTCTGAATACCGGAACTTCTCTTACCAGGCAAAGGGCCATGCAGCGAAAAAACGGAGAACAGATCATTATTGAAATGAGCTCGCGTTCTATGCCCGATGGCACTTATCAGTGTTTTGCCAAGGATATTACAGAGCAGCTCAGGGCAAAGGAAGCGCTCAATAAGAGTGAAAGCCGGTTGCGGATGTTTTTCGAGTGCTCGCAGGAAGGATTGATTTTTCATGACAAAGGCATTGTGGTGGATGTAAATATTGCCATGCTGGAAATGTCGGGCTACACCGATGAAAAAGAACTTGTTGGAAAAAACATCATCGATTATATTTCGCCGGCTTACAAAGAAAAAGTACTGAATAATGTGCTTGGTGAAAAAACTGAAAAGTATGAAGCTGAAATATTACGTCGCGACGGCTCAGTGCTACCCGTTGAAATTATGCCACGGCATGCTGAATTCAGCGATGGACGCAAGTTGCGAATTTCTTCTCTGACCGATATCACTGAGCGTAAGAAAGCTGAGCAGATGCAGAATATAAATGCACGCCGCACCATGGCTTTGCTTCAGCTCAGTGAAATGATTAATGCTCCATTGAACGAGATTACAAATTTTGTCCTTGAGGAAGTTATCAGCCTGACTGGAAGTAAAATCGGTTATCTTGCCTTTTTGAATGAAACAGAGGATGTCCTCACCATGCATGCCTGGTCGAAAAGCGCCATGGAGGAATGCAATGTAAGTGATGCTCCACGCGAATATCTGGTCGATAAAACCGGGCTCTGGGGCGAATCCGTGCGTCAGCGGAAACCTGTAATCACCAATGATTATTCAGCTGATAATCCGTGGAAAAAAGGATATCCCGAAGGCCATGTTACACTCAAAAGACATTTATCTGTTCCGGTTTTTGATAATGACAGGATTGTTGCAGTGCTTGGCGTTGGAAACAAGGAAGATGAATACTACGACGAATGCATAAAACAGCTGACCATTCTCGGATCGGCCATGTGGTCGCATATTGCGCGTCAAAGGGTGATGAAGGAATTGCTTGAAAGCCGTGAACAGTTCAGGCTGATTACAGAGAATTCAAACGACATGATTATCACTTTTGATCTGGAAATCGGTGCAATCACCTATGTTTCGCCAGGTAGCGGCAAATATGCCAAATGGGAACCCGAAGAAGTATATGGCCATTCCGTTTTTGAATTTGTTCACGAAGACGAAATCAATCTGTTTTTCAAAATGCAGTCCGACATTTATGAGGGTAACAATCCTGGTCTGTTTAAACATCGCATATTAATGAAAGATGGCTCCTACAACTGGTTTGAAACAAGTTGTCAGGTTGTGCGGGAAGAGTATCCTCAGAAAATTAAAATCGTTGCTGTATGCCGTGATATCAACGAAATTGTCGAAAAAGAAAAACTGCAAAAGGAGAAAGAATTTGCCGAAGCAGCCAGCAAAGCCAAGTCTGAGTTTCTGGCCAATGTTAGTCATGAGATCCGTAATCCGCTGAATTCCATTGTCGGTATGGCTAAAACGCTGTCCAGAACCAATTTCAACAAAGATGTTCAGGAAATTGTAGAAGCCATACTTACGTCATCCGACAATCTGTTGCATATTATAAACGATGTTCTCGATCTTTCTAAAATTGAAGCAAACCGCATTGAGCTTGAAGACAAGGACTTTAATGTAAATGCCGTTTTCAGTGAGGTCAGCTCTGTGTACAAATCGGTGGCCGAAGGCAAGGGCATTAAGTTCGAAATACGCAAAGATGCTTCTGTTCCTGCCCGCCTGCGGGGCGATGGAAACCGATTCAGACAAATAGTCATTAACCTGACCGGAAACGCAGTGAAGTTTACCGACAAGGGTTCTGTAATTCTGCATGTTTCAGCGTCGACAGCCGATGATGGCCATACAATAATCACCACCGAAGTGTCAGATACCGGAATCGGAATCAAAAAAGAGGATTTTGGAAAACTCTTTCATTCGTTTACTCAACTTGACAGTTCCACCACCAAAAAATTCTCAGGAACCGGGCTGGGACTGGCCATTGTAAAAAGTTTTGCCGAAATGATGGGCGGCGACATCAAAGTTGAAAGTGAGTTTGGACACGGCAGTCGCTTTATTCTGACAATTCCGTTCAATGCGCCTTTAAGCGATGCCGAAGAAACGGATATCGTTACAGATGAGTCATTACAAACCGAATGCAAAGTTTTGCTGGTTGAAGATGACGCGCTGAATCAGATGTACCTGAAAGGATTTCTGAGCAGCAAGGGAATGATTGTCGATTCGGCCTACAATGGCCTGCAGGCACTTGAAAAATACGATGCAGCGAAATACGATATAATTCTGATGGATGGCCAGATGCCGCAGATGGATGGTTTCGAAGCCACCCGGATTATTCGCGAAAAGGAGAGTCAGAGCGGCATTCACACCCCCATCATTGCCATTACCGGATATGCTATTTCAGGCGATGAGGAAAGATTTCTCAAGGTGGGAATGGACAGCTACATCACAAAACCTTTTGATGAAAACCGGCTGATTGAGGTGATCAGGAAGCTGACGGGGAAATGATGAGGGTTCATCCTTCCTTTCAGGGTTGCATCGGTTCCGCAAATCCAAAAAACGAAAAATTGGAATTCGCGCGAAGCGACCATTTGGAATATTGCACGTGGATGTTACGGAAGTACGTTTGAATGACGTTCAGAAATTGTACATTTCTTTTATTGTCGATAATTTCTCTAAGGCTATTCTTGGATGGAAAGCCGCATTGAATAAGACTGCTATGCTCACGCTCGATAATTTAAAAGAAGTAATTGACCGATACAATCTGAAAGACTTCACTTTGTTTTCCGATGATGGTTCGGAAAATAAAGGTGCTGTTTCTACCTTCGCATCTACATCTCAATACAGGATCAATTCAGTGATTGCACAGATTGACACTTATTTTTCCAACTCCGTAGTTGAAGCAGTGAATAAAATCTTCAAAAGCAACTACTGGCCCCGCGATTATTCAGGACAACTCAACAAAGCGCTTGAAATTATATCTGAAATGGTCCATGACTACAACAATATCCGCCCGCATGGCTCACTCAGCGGTCTTACTCCAATTGAAGCTCTTATGAACGAAAACATAGAATCCATTTTCCCATCAGATCAAATCAGAAAAGCAGCCACTGCCAGAATCTCCGAAAACCTGAATTCCAATTGTACCGATTGCCAACCAAAACCGGAATGATGGTTCTTCAGAGAGTATGAAAAAGAATTTCCATTAAGAGGCAATGACAATTTCTGATCTCATTCGGGAATGAACAGATTTCTGTTCATTTGATACCCCAATATACTCAAAAACCGGCGCTGTGGCCGGCTTTA
>CAZJOL010000083.1:0-3023 GCA_964547605.1 uncultured Bacteroidaceae bacterium
ATCCTGTTTTTTCATGGCGGGTTATTTCTTTACCCATTAAAATGACAGTAGAACCCTATACTTAAACACATTGGCATAAAATATATTTAGCAGTGGTATTATAAACTTCTAACCACTGTCCCTTCCTGCGTTATGAACAGCTTTATTTTTTTGTCACTGCTGATGAGCGTTGCTTCGAACGTGTGATCTGAAGCCGAAATCGAGAGTTTATACTTTTTATTGTCGTAAAGCGATTTGATATCGGAGCCGAGATCAGAAATCTTATCCGAGAATTTTTTCTTTTTCTCAGAATATTTCATTTCTCTGTAAAACACTGCCCAGAGGACGCTTTTCAGTTTTTCTGTTTCGGAAAGACTGAATGTTTCTTTATCTGAACCGACCATTTTTTCTGAAAATTTCAGATAGCCATAGCGCTCAGGCATGTGCATGCTGATGGCGCCCACGGGCGACCACACCCAGTTGTGCTCCGGAAGTGGCTTTCCATCAGCGTTTGTAACCTTGACATATTTTCCGTTTTCCCATTTCGTATCCCATTCGACGCGTGAAAAATTAATGCGCCATGGAATATCGACATTCGGTTTGCCGCTGTCAAGGCCGAAAGACAAATCGGTGAAGGGAATGGCAAGTTCTACGGTCCATTTCAAATCCTTGTATGATCCGTCATTCAGGGTTCCGTCAATTTTTATTGCTTTTTTAATTCCTTTGAAATCCCAGTTGTGGAGCGCGAAGGACGAATGCCGGTAGGGGTGGGGGAGAAATAAATCGAAAACAGTTCCTTTTGCATTCACTTCGTATTCGAAATAATTTTTTGCATCATTATCCGGATCAATAAATATTTCGAAGTCATTGTCGTAGTACACAACTTCATCGTGTTTTTCCAGATATGCCCAGATGTTTGTTTCTTCCAGTTCTGCCAGAATGTAGAGATTGTCATCATCCCAAAGCATTTTCACGCGCGTGTTCTGCGCGGGTTTTGGTTTCACATCGCCTTCAATGTCAACAAACAAATCAGTCCACTCCGCTTTGTTCCACGATTGTTCATCCGGCATGCCATCAATGCTTAATGCTCCGTCAGTGCGATAACAGACATAACTTTTCGGTTCCTGCATCAAAGCTTTCAGATCGTCCTGGAGTGGTTTCATTTTTTTTGATTCTTGTGAATGATTGCAGGAAAGCAGGATCCCCGCGGTGAGCAGTAAGATTATATTGAATTTCATTTTCATTTTACTGAACTTCATATAATTTTTTTTCTTTTTTATTTCCCTGTACCCTGCTGTCATCCTGTGCCTCACTGCTGTCGTCCTGATCCCTGCATCTGTCATCCTGAGCGGAGTCGAAGGATAGACAGAAGAACAGACTTTAACGGAGCTATTGCCGCGGGGAATCTGTCGGACAGCAATCCATCATTCTTCTTTTTTCACAAACCCATCATCGCTGTGATCGCGCAGATTGTGGCGCAGCGCCGAAATCATTTCACGCAGATTTTTGATTCCGCCGATGGTGAACCAGATGGTCACGATGATTGAAATACCCAGGAAAATGTACGTGTAGATTTTCCAGAACTGCATCCACGTGCTGTTTTCAATGGGCTGTACGGCAAAATTGTAAACTGTGCCGGCAATGAAAACCAGCACCCAGAGCAATGTCCAGCCAATCGTTACAGCATAGATCACTTTGTCACCGCGCGTGAATTCCTTTGTCCAGGCCAGTACTTTCCAGCCTTTCGCAGGTGTTTCACTTCCTGATTTTTCTTTGGCGTGATCCGAATACTGGCCGCGATGGAGCAGCTTGTCCATATCTACTTTTGGTTTCGGTGTCAGCCATGAAACCAGTATGTACACCACGGAAGCCGCTATCATGGCCATAAACCAGCCCCATTGTCCGTTGATCGGATAATTTTCAATGACTGATTTGAGAACAATATTGATGGTGGCTGTAAGCGCGCCGGTAATCATGGCAGCCCATGCCGCCGCTGTAGTCCCGCGTTTCCAGTACAACCCGCCGATGATGACAGCGCCTGATCCGCCAACGAAAATGGCACCCGATACATTTAAAAATAAAAAGACTTTATCGGGCTGCTGAAATAAAATGCTCAGAAAGAAAATGGTAATGCCGACTCCGAGAATGGAGAGCTTCAGATATTTGAGATGCTGTTTGGGTTCAAATGGTTTTTTACGCAGCGGCATAATGCAGTCCTGAATAAAAATGCTTCCCCATGAGTGCATGTATGTGTTGTGACAGGTCACGGCTGCAGCCAGCATAATGGCTACAAATGCGCCTTTAAGACCAATCGGCAGAAGGTAATTCAATGCCATCGGGACACGAAGCTGACTTTGTTCAGCAACAGTACCTACACTTGTAAGTGTAGCATTGATCGAGGCTGCAACACCATTGAAATCAGAATGATTGAAAATCGTATAGGCAACAACGGGAACAAAAACAAGGAACAATCCCCATTGCGGAATAAGGCGCCAGTTGGTCAGCACATCGGCCATCCGCGCTTCGTGAGCGCTTTTGGCCGCAATGTTGAACGATGAATTTCCCTGCCACGACAGCTTTGTGTAAATCAATCCGAACATGCCGATAAAGAAATACCATGGGTTGAAATCCTGCACCTTGTCTGCGTCGAACGGATTGATGAGCGATTGTCCCGAAGGCGCAGCATTCACAGCTTCGGATATGTGACCCCAGTCAACCTGCACCAGCAGCAGGATTACAACGACCACAAAAACAATGTTTACAAAAACACCTTGAATAAAATCAGTGAACATAACCGCGATGTGACCGCCTGTAAATATGAAATAGAGCGGAATCAGCACCATGGCGCCTGTTACTGCAATAAAGGTGAGCGATATGCCGAACACTTCGCCGATTTCCGGAATGCCGCAGAAATAGATGAAGAAGCGTGCACTCACCGATGGGAAAATGACCATGTTGAAAACGCCTGAAAGAAATGCAAGAAATCCGGCGAACACGCGAAACGCTCTGCTGTAGCGCATTTCGAAGAATTGCGCCATAGTCAG
>CAZJOL010000083.1:3123-10379 GCA_964547605.1 uncultured Bacteroidaceae bacterium
CGAACACGCGAAACGCTCTGCTGTAGCGCATTTCGAAGAATTGCGCCATAGTCAGCGCTTTTGTTCTTCTGAAACGATACACCACCCATCCTGTAACGCTGATGGCGACAAGGATTACAGCAGTCGGCATTTCCCACCAGCGTGAATTGAATCCGGCACTGTAGTTTTGTTCGAGTGCACCAATCACAGTAATGGCGCCCAAAGCGGCGGTTCCGTGAAACATCGAAATAATATACCGTCCGCCGGTGCGGCCTGTAGCGAGGAAATCGGAAACACTTTTCACCAGGTTTTTACTGAACAAAACCATGGCAATCATCAGTGCCAGAAAGATGAGAACAATGGACCAGTCTATGGTTGATAAATTCATTCTGTACTATTGTTGGGTGAGGGAAATCAGTTCATGAATCGTTGAAACGGCCAGCCCGACACAGGTATCGGCGGCACCGTAATAAACAAACACTTCGCTGTCGTCTTTTGCAAAACCGTCGGAATCATATTCCTTTACAATTATACCGCAGGGGAAAACCACATTCGGCACCTGGCCCGTGAGTTCGTACAGCTCGCGTGGTTCGAGTATATTGCACCAGCTGCGCGACAGTACTTTTGCCGGATTGTTCAGGTCAAGCAACATCACACCTGCCTGATAAATGTTGGAGCTTCCGAAATGTCCGGCAACGCCGTGATAGATGTGAAGCCATCCCTGGCGCGTCTTTACCGGCGGTGGTCCCGATCCGATGAATTCATCCCAATAGTGAAAACGGCCTTCAATCAGCGGTGCAACGGGTTGCCAATGCAGCATATCATCTGATTCGGATATCCAGATAACGCTTCCTGATGTTGTTCCGTTGCTGTGCCGCGCCTTGTTGGGCCTGTCCATGCGCATGAATTTCCCGTTGATTTTTTCAGGAAACAATACGCCGTTACGGATATCGTCGTCGGAAACAATGCCGAGAAAATCAAATTCCTTAAAATCTTTTGTGGTCCCAAGCCCAAGCTGGCAGCCACCATCCATGTCCATCGCAAACATGATGTAATATTGTCCATCGATGTTTGAAATGCGTGCGTCATAGATGTGATAGATTTTTTCCTTTATGTTTTCAATGCCTCTGAAATAAACTATTTTATTTTCTACAGAAAAATTTATTCCATCCGGACTTTCGGCCATTACCATAAAAGTCTCTCTGGATCTGCTTTGTACACGAAGCATGAGCAAATATTTTCCATCGAAATATATTGCACCCGGATTGAAAACCGAAGTTGCATCCACCAGTTGCGGATGAATATCCGGAATATTTTCGCGTGTGAGAATCGGATTTTGCGGATGTCTTTTCATATTATCCCATGATTACTTTTACATTGCACACTTCGGTTTCGCTCACTGGCAGCACGTTTCCATCAATTCTGCTTCCATTGATGTACACCTCTTTTACACCACATTCAACATGTGAAGGATTTTCAACCGTTATATTATATTGTGTTCCGCGAAATTTCCTGCTTGCCGTAAATTTGTCCCAGTGCGACGGAATGACAGGGTCAATCATCAACCCGTTATATGTCGGCCGGATTCCAAGCACGTAATCGAAGCTCACGCGAAACATCCATGCGGCCGAACCTGTCTGCCAGGAATGGCTTGCACGGCCGGGTTCGGAATGTTCGTTGCTTGTGATGTATTGCGAAAAGACGTATGGTTCTGCCACGAACACATCACTGTCGATGCGATCGGGCAACATTTTCTTCAGATATTCATATGCCTGATTTCCGCGCTGCAACATTGTTTCAGCTTGTATCACCCACGATGTCGGGTGACAAAATACTGCGCCGTTTTCTTTTTTACCCCACACGCAACGTGTCACCAGTCCAATGTTCGGATCGATTTCTTTCCATGCCGGCGTGCATTTTTTCGGACCTTCGGGTGAATCAAGATGTTTCTTCACGCTGTCCATCGCCATGATGAGCCGGTTGTGATTCTTGAATCCGGCCAGTACCGGCCAGATCTGCGTATTGAGAAATATTTTTCCGTACTTATTTTCTTTCGAGCCGACTTTGTTTCCTTTGCCGCCAAAGGCGCGAATATACCATTCGCCGTCCCAGCAGTGTTCTTCGATCGAAGCCATCAGTTTTTTGCGAACAAACGAAACATCTTCGCGTTCTTTTGTCATGCCGAGATGTTCGAGCAGATTCATGAATAATTTAAGCATGGCTGCATAGAACATGCCGCCCCAAACGCTTTCTCCGCCTTCATCTCCGCCGATATAATCGAGTGTGTCGTTCCAGTCTCCGCGACCAAAAATGGGTAAGCCATGAACACCGAGATTGTTTTTTGCATACTGCACTACAGCAAACATGTGTTCAAGAACAGTTCCTTCTTTTCCGGCTTCAATAAAGGGTTGTACGTTTTCCAGAATGTCGAGGTCACCACTTTCTTTTATGTATTCGGTCACTGCAAGCATGTACCAGAGCGGATCATCGCAATGCTGTGTGAATTCGCCCTCACCATCGCCATGAAAATGATGGTACACTTTTCCGTCGGTGCGCATCTGGCGCGAGAGGAGCAGAATTCTTTCCTTTGCTTTTTCCGAATTTGAAATGGTCACGGCAATGGTATCCTGCGCTGTGTCTCGGAATCCGAAGCCACGTCCGATGCCCCAGTAGTAGAAACTGGCCACACGACCTACGTTGAAGGCAGTGATGGCCTGATAGGGCATCCAGTATTTCAGAAAAATATTCAGATTATTATCCGGTGTCTCTGCCGAGGTATGGGCGAAATACTGCTCCCACGCCGCATTCATTTTTTCGAAAGCCGCATCCACAGCCGAAACTGAATGGTATTTTTCCGAGCGCTCTTTTTTCAGTGCATCGAATTTTGTTTTTTCAATCACGCCGAGTGTGAAAACAATATCCTTCGATTCGCCCGGCTGGAGCGTGATATCGACTTTCAATGCGTTTACTACATTGCCAAAATCGGTATCGCGGCACGACAGATTTTCCTGTTCCAGCGCGACTGGGTTATTTTCATTGCGGTAAAAACCGGTAAAGCGCTCTCGCACTGTTTCGTAGCTTGCAGCCGGATGATTCACAGTGAAGAATGTGTATTGGTCCCATTCCTTGTTTTCCTGCTGCTGTGTGCCTTTGCTTTGTGTAACCCAATACGTTTTGGTGGAAAAAATGGAATTCAGGTCTTTATCGAAGTATGAGCGGTTGAAATGCTGATCGTCGCATTGATTGATCAGGTCTACCAAAGCGTGTCCCAGCGCCAGTTCACAATAACCAATCACAGAAAGATTTCGTGGTTTGTCCGATGTGTTTTTCAGAACTGCTTTCCAGATTTCCTGATCGTCATCCTGCGGGACAAAAAACAGAACCGAAGATTCAATGTCATTCACATTTGCCTCGGAGCGTGTGTAGCCGAATCCATGCGCCAGTTTGTAGCATTCGAGGTGTTTGCCGACGGGCTGCCAGGTCAGACTCCAGATTTCACCGCTGTCGTTATCGCGGATATAAATATATTTTCCCGGCCGGTCGTGCGGCACTTCGTTGATGCGATAGCGGGTCACACGGCCATGGAGCGGACTTTTGAAGTAACTCATTCCGCCACCGTTGTTCGAAATACTGGTGAAGTAGCGACCGTTGTTCAGGTAATTAATCCACGGGCTGGGTGTATTCATCCGTGTGATGATGTATTCTTTGCCGTCTTCGGAAAAATGTCCGTAGTTCATTTGATTATATGAGGGTGATAAAATGTCGTTTGAGTAGCGATGCAAAAATAGTTTTTTTTGAGCCATCAAAGTGTCAGGCGTGCATAATTTCCACGAGCGGCCGCGTTTTGTTGCGAATTGGCTCCGCTATGCGAAGCATATGCTTCGCATAGCGGAGCTAAAACAAAAAACCCCGGCCGAAGCCAGGGTTCTGAATATTCACTTATGCAATATTAATTGCGCTTCGGAGCTGTTGTGTTATTTTCGTTTTCAGTTTTAGTTTCAGTCTTGCCATCTGTTGCCGGCTTGTTCAGATCTTCTTTTGCATTGTTGATGCGTGTCTGTTCCTGCTGAACCTGTTGTTCGGCATCATTTGTAATCTGCTCTGCCTGATTGATGCGGGCATTGTTTTCGTCGTATTCCTTACGGGTGATTTTGCCCTCTTTCAGCTTTTGATCGTTGTTTTTACGGGCCTGTTCAACATTTCGACGCATTGTGTCAACGCGGTTCTGCTGATCTTTAATCACTTGATCCGATTCGTCCAATTTGGTCTTCACCTTATTCTTTGCTTCTTCCGAACGCATCTGTCCGAATTCACGGCCGGTCATTTCACCTTTGTTGCGACCATAGGCGTGTCCTTGTCCCTGACCGGGATTTTGTTTTACTGAATCAGGTTTTTCTTTTTTTCCTGCATTTTCAGGTTTTCCTTTGTCTTCAGGTTTTCCTTTATCGGCATTTCCTTTATCTTCGGGTTTGCCTTTGTCGGCATTACCTTTGTCTTTCTGATCAACGTTCTGGGCATTACCCTGTTTGTTGCCCTGTCCCTGTCCCTGCTGCTGGTTTCCATGGCTCACCTGCTGGGTGTTGTTGGTTTTTTTATCCTGTCCTTTTCCCTGTCCCTGTCCTTTTCCGTTGCCCTGTGCCATCACTGCGATTGAGATAGTTGCAAACGCAATGGCAAGCATGAATGAAAATAGTTTTTTCATGGTTTTTTCTTTTTAAATTCCTTTAAGTAATTCGTTCACTTTTGCTTCTTTGGCGTCAACGCTGTCAACAACGCTGGTCACTGATGAATCAATGGCCTGTACTTCTTCAGTTGCAAACTGATTTTCTTCCTCAGGAGTCATGGCCTTGTCGCTTTTGCCACCGCATGATGCGAGTGCTAAAGCAAGCCCTGTGATTAAAAGTAGTTTTTTCATTCTGGTTTTTTTTTATTTTGATCTGCAAAGTTACTGCGGTTTTTCAGAACCCGGATTGATTTTATGAAATTTAACCGTTTATTAGGGCTGCTCCTGAAGAATCCGAGCCCAGGCTTTTGGCAGAAATCCGATCAGGTCTCCTGCATTCATGGCTTCCTGCGTTAATGCTTCGGCTGCAATATCTCCGGCAAGCCCATGTAGGTAAACCCCTGTCAAAGCCGCCTGCAGTGCAGGGATTCCACGTGCAAGCAATCCACCTATTAATCCAGTCAGAACATCGCCTGAGCCTCCTTTGGCCATGCCTGGATTTCCACTGCAATTGAAAAACGCCTGCCCTTTCGGGGAAATTATGGCTGTGAATGCACCTTTCAGAACAATCACACTTTTGAATTTCACTGCCATATCAATGGCCTTTTGCAATCGCTCAAAATCATTTTTACTTTCACCAAACAGTCTGTTGAATTCTCCCGGATGCGGCGTCAGTATTGTGTTTTCGGGCAAAAAGGCTAACCATGTTTTATTGTCGGCCAGCATGTTCAATCCGTCTGCATCGATGAGCAACGGCACTTTGGATTCCTGTATCAGCAATTTCAGTGCAGTTGCAGTCGCCCTATTCTGACCGCATCCCGGGCCGAAAGCAATGGCCGTAAATGGAGAAAGATCCGGAATCCCGGAAATAAAATCCGGATTTGCATCGATCGTGGACATGGCTTCCGGAGCCGAAGTCTGAATAATATTCAAAGAATCCGCCGGACAGTGAACGGTCGTTAATCCGCAGCCTGAGCGCAAACAAGCTTTAGCTGCCAGTACAGCAGCGCCGGTTTTTCCTTTGCTGCCGGCTATTAGCAGCGCATGCCCGAAAGTTCCCTTGTGTGAAAAAGTTTTTCTTAATGGAAAGGCATTGTAAAAATCAGATGGTTGCAGATAAAAATATTTCGTCGGCAACTGATGCATGAAATCTTCATGCAGCCCGATTGGTATGAGTGTCCACTCACCGCAGTAAATGCCGTTTTCAGGCATGAAGAGCGCCAGCTTTGGTGCGCCAATCGTGAGTGTAATACCTGCTTTTACAATTTTTTCCGAATGATTTTGCGAACTCTCATCAGCAAGCATCCCCGAAGGCAGGTCTATGGAAAAGACCATGTTTTCTGATGCATTGATTTTTTCAATCACATTCAGTGCAATCCCCTCAGGGGCGCGACTGATGCCGGATCCAAGCAAAGCATCAATAATGATGCTGTCTGATGAAAACACAGGGATTTCCCCGGCTTTCGCAACAATATTTATCTTAAGTATCTTTTTGAGTCTTTCCAGATTCTGCTTGCAATCAGGGCTAAGCTTATCTGACAGATGGATAAGATTGACATCGACAGAATAGCCGCTGTCGTGCAGCATGCGTGCAATCACAAGTCCGTCGCCGCCATTGTTTCCTGATCCTGCAAACACAACGAAGCTTTGTTTTGTGTCGGGAATTTTTTCTCTGATCCATTCGAAACACAATCCGGCAGCGCGTTCCATAAGGTCTGCTGATGAAACCGGTTCATGCGTAATCGTGTACTGATCAGCTGCGCGGATCTGCCCGATGTCAGGAATTTTAATCATGGCTTAGTAACAGCGGTGTGGTTCGTAATATGCTAAAGCAGAAATCAGAGCTACTATAAGAATGATAGCTCCCACAATCACAAGCCCGCTAAGCACAACCCCAATGATGCCGCATGTTTTACCGGTTTTGGCTTTGTTCAGCGAATAAGGATTGAACATGGAAGGATTTGCATTGTAGGCTTCCTCGGCTTTTCTGGCCTGAACAATGGCTACAATACCCAGAACCAGCCCTGCGATTGTGAAGAAAAAAGTGAAGACGATTGAAAGGATCCCCATCAGCTGAGCTGATGAAGCATTGGGCGCTTCCGGCTTTAGAAACGGCGAGTCAGAATAAAATTGATTTTCCATAGTTATTGTTTGTTGATTTATGACCGATGGTAGCATAGAAAAGGACGAAGAATTAACAGGGAATCAGCAGCAGATAAGCCAGATGCATGTTCATAAGGTCGGCAAGCAGCCCAAATAACGGACTCATGATTGCTCCACCGATAATTCCCATGATGAGTAAAGCGGAAATGATGGGAGTCTTGTTACCTGCTTTTTCAATGGCCAGTGGCCAGATGGCAGGCCACATGACGGAATTTGAAATTCCGAGCAGTGCAATAAAGAACAATGATGCGATTCCGCTGCTGATCAAAGCCAGCGTTGTAAAAAGCAAGGCGCTGATTGAAAATAATTTCAGTGCTTTCTGCTGACTTATGATTTTTGGTATAAGCGCAATGCCGATAAAATAGCCGATAATCATACCTGCCATTACATA
>CAZJOL010000084.1:0-5126 GCA_964547605.1 uncultured Bacteroidaceae bacterium
GCAACTCGGTTGCTGATATTCCTTTCTTGCTATGAGTCATAAATGCCATGGCCAAATACCATGTGCGAATTGGCAGATTTGAATTTTCCATCATCGTTCCACTTCGCAACGTAGTCCTGAACTCACATTCAGCACATTGCCACATGTCTTTCGCTTTCAACCAGTAGTGTTTCTCGCATCCACAGCGCTTACACACTATACCTTCTTTTTCCCGAACATGCCTGAAATGCTCTCTACAGCTTTGTTCATCAGGAAAGTCTTCAATGAATTTGATTATTTTCACGTCAAATAATTTTCACATAAGATATAGGAATTTTTTATTCTGGCATCATTGCGGAGGTGCAAATAAATTTATTTGCTGAAATCAAATTAACACAGATACAGAAAACAAGAAAAAACTTAAAAACACATACATCATGATTTTCATTCCCCCTAGTTTTTTTTTGTTTTCTGCTGATTCGAAATAAGAAATGATTTTAATGTATTTTGTTTTATAAATCAGTAAAAAATAATTTAATATATGAAAAAAAACATATACGGAAATAATGAAGAAAACATTTACATTATTATCGGCAAAAAGCACTTTCATAAAAATTCCCATCAAAGAGGTGGTGTTTAGTGATAATAATAAACTCACAATTACAAATGCAGCCATTGCGCCGCCCGCAATACCATAGTTTACTTTTGCAGCCATGCAAATGCGAAAAAACAAATATTTTATACTATCAATCATACTATTGTTGTTCGTCCAACCAATCATAGAATCCGTCAAAACCTCCAGAAGCATCAATTACGGAAACCCCAAATGAAAGAAGTGGCCCCACAACTGGAACAAAATTTAAAGATGTAGTAACAACAGATACACCAAGTCTTCCCCAATTGCCAGCTGTGGGATTATTATAAACATTGTACCCATTTATACCTAATGATAAAGCTTCACCAGTCCAACCAATATAGGAAGATGTCTTGCCAATTGTACCAATTACTCTTGATCCCTCTGCATTAATCTGTGCCATTCTGGTCGTATAGTTATATACTGGTACATTGGCAGATAGATTTCCCGCTTGCCCTATTACACCAATCCAACTTGTATATGGACCAAGATTGTTTTTGATATTCTTTTTATCCCCCTCATATAAATTGTCAGAATTATTATCCAACAACTCAAAGCGATTTTCAGAATATCTATATCTATTTATCCCTTCGGAAAACGAAAAAAAAGTGTTTATCAATTCAATTGTAGTATGATCAAATGTGCCTACTATGTCTCCATCTATATTTCCATCGTTTTCAAGACGTTGAGTAGCACATGGATAACCCACCGACCTTGCTTGAGTGAACCATATTCCTTTTTGCCCGCCACGAGTGCCAAGCTCTGAGTCAGAATTGTTTCTACTAAAATAGCCCCAGGTATAATCCCAACCAAAATTACTTGACATTGAGACAATGTTATCCCAATTGTCTCCAATAAAATGCATCATTCTTCTATCATTGTGTATCTGAAAAATCAACCCATCAATATCAATCGTATAATACCCGCTCGGATCAACAAACTTCAAAGGGTTGTTCCAGCAATAGCTGTAGCGGTTATAGCTTTGGGCACTGGTGGAAGATTGAACGAACGGGTCGGGGGAGAGGAACTGGCCCACAAGCGGGTCGTAGGCTCGGCCATTCATGTTTATCAGACCAAAGGCATCAATATGCTCGTGCAGGGTGTAGCCGCGGTCGGTTATGAGGGTTGGCTGCAACGCCTTTGTTTGTGCAACGGTGAGCTGTTCCCATGTGTATGGGTTGTGGCGACGGCCCCAGGCATCGTAGCCAAGGTCGTTTACAATATTGCCCTGTGCATCGGCAATAATGTTTATGCTCCCCAGATTGTCGGTCGAAACGTAATACATGTTTCCGGTTCCGTTCTTTTTTTCGTAAATGGCGGCCAGCCCGTCAGGAGCAAAGATAAAATTTATTTCTCTTTCGGTGGTCACGCCATTGGCTTCGGAAATTTCGCGCTCAAACACGCCAGAGTAATATTTTGTGCGGCGCAATATCAGGGCTGCATCTTCGTAGGTTTCTTCGGTCATTTTGCGGCGCTGCAGGCCTTTTCAGGGGGCATTAAACAAACAATGATGTTTGAAAAAAAATGGCCGAATCAAAAAAAAATGAGTGCAGTTGCGTCTCTTTTGCCAGTATCGGTGCGCTTTCCGGCATATATAAACTGGGATGCCTCTTCGAAAAGCGAATCGTCATCAGAGGTGATTCCGGAAGCTTATAAATCTTTTGAGTGATTGAATATCAAATCATTTTCATTTCGTACATTGCAACATAATTTTCAATTTACTGTCTTATTTCAAAACCTCTATTATGAAAACAGGCATCATTCTGTTCTTCTTTGTTTTAATTTCATGGACTGCGAACAGCCAGGAAATATATCAACGCGCCAAAGTAAGTGGCAGTCACGATTTCCTTACAACCATCGGATCGCTGGGCATTCCGGTGGAAGGGGAAATCAAGAAAGGCGAATATCTGATCTGCGACTTTTCGCAAACACAGATTCAGAAAATGCGCAATGCCGGTCTGACGGTAGATGTGATTATTTCTGATGTGCAGCAACATTATACAATGCAGAACCAATCGATGAATCCACGAAATATGCGCAACACCGGCTGTTTCGATATTCCGGATTATCCTGTGCCTGCACATTTCAACCATGGCTCCATGGGCGGGTTTCTGACACTTGCTGAATTATATGCCGAGCTCGATGAAATGCGAACGGTGTTTCCAAACCTCATCTCGGCGCGGCAGATTGTCGACACCATTCACACCATTGGCGGACGTCAGTTGTATTATGTAAAAATCTCTGACAATCCCGATGTGGATGAAACCGAACCCGAAGTGATGTTTCTGGCGCTGAATCACGCGCGCGAGCCCATGGCCATGCAGCAGGAAATATTTTTCATGTGGTATCTGATGGAGAATTATGCGACCAATCC
This sequence comes from uncultured Bacteroidaceae bacterium, assembly GCA_964547605.1. GTDB lineage: Bacteria > Bacteroidota > Bacteroidia > Bacteroidales > DTU049 > GWF2-43-63. The sequence goes on from CAZJOL010000084.1 coordinate 2,988, forward strand.
TGAGATTCAGTATTTGCTGCAGAATACCGAAATTTATTTTATTCCATGTGTGAATCCCGATGGGTACGAGTACAACCGCACGGCTGCTTCATCCGGAGGCGGCATGTGGCGCAAGAACCGCAGAAACAACGGCGATGGTTCCTACGGCGTTGACCTCAACCGGAATTACGGTTATCAGTGGGGACTTGATGATGTGGGATCTTCTCCAACCGGATCGGATGAGACTTACAGAGGCACCGCTGCTTTTTCAGAAGCCGAAACCCAGGCTGTGCGCAACTTTACGCTGGCGCACGATATCAAACTGATTCAGGATTATCACACCTATTCCAATGTGATTTTGTTTCCGTGGGGATATCAGAATATGTCAAGTCCTGATGATCTGCTGTACCGCACATATTCGTCGTACATGGCTTCGGAAAATTCATTTGCCTATGGCACGCCCATGCAATGTATCGGCTACAACGCCAACGGTGGTTCATTCGACTGGTACTACGGAGAACAGACCTCGAAAGATAAAATCATTGCGTGGGGACCTGAGGTAGGGGATCCTGCAGACGGCTTCTGGCCTGCCGAAGCATTGATTGATGATATATGTAAATTGTATGTGGCCGAAAACTTATACATGGTCCGCTTTGCCTGCAAATATGCCGAAGTGAAGGATTTATCGGAGCTTTGCTCTCCCTCTATTATTCCATTCAGCATTCAGCGCCTGGGTATGGATACGCCCGCTGTTTATACTGTGGCACTTACAGCGTTGACTTCAAATGTTATTGTCAATACCCCTCCAATTACCTTTACTGATCTGGCTTTGCTTGAAACACGACTTGATACATTTGATCTTGATCTTGTTATTCCATCTCCTCAGGGCGATGAAATCCGGCTTGAACTCAGTGTGAACAACGGCGTGTACACCACAAGAGACACATTGGTGAAGTATTACGGAGTGCCATCTGTTCTGCTCAGCGACAATGCCGCATCAACCACAAACTGGTCGGGTAGTTGGAGCACTACCACACAGTATTTTGTTTCTTCGCCTTCATCCATCACTGATAGCCCGGGCAATAGTTACAGCAACAATAGCTCTTCAGAGATGACTTTATCTCAGCCCGTTGTTCTTGCCAATGCACAGCAGGCATGGCTGGAATTCTGGGCCAGATGGGACATTGAGGATGGCTTCGATTATTGTGTCTTTGAATTATCTACTGATAATGGCAGCACATGGATTCCGCAATGTGGAAAACACACTTCGCGCGGAAGCGCCGATCAGCTGCAGAATGAGCCGTTGTACGACGGGACTCAGAACACATGGGTGAAAGAATACATCGACCTTTCGGACTATCTGGGCATGTCACTGAAATTCCGTTTCCGCTTTGTAAGCGACTCCTACGTTAATGCTGACGGATTTTATTTTGATGACTTCACTGTGAATGCAATCATATTTGACGGTATGGAAGAAACAGTTGAAAATGTTTTGACAATTTATCCGAATCCGGCCACCAATGAGCTTTATATGGGTAATGTGTCATCCGGGAATTATTTCATTTCCGATGCGACCGGCCATGTGATTCAGCAGGGCACTATTGACAACAACACACTGAATATCTCGAAATTGGCTCCGGGCCTGTATTTCGTTACAGTGCTTGAGAACGGAAAAGAGCTGCATGCGAGATTTGTGAGAGCGGCATGAGAAAACTGGACTGAGTTATAAGTGATAAGTTATGAGTTATGAGTGATGAGTTATGAGTGATGAGCGAATTTTCACTGACCACTGACTAATGGCTACTGGCTACTGACCACTGACCACTCCTTTTTTATGCTTTTTATTAATCACTGATTTATAAAATAGATTAAGCCACCAGTTTATAAGTCAACGTATGCAGAAATCCGCATAAGACGTTTGTTTACACGTGTTTCGAACAGCAAAAACGCTCAAAACGTAAACATATTTTAATATTCAGAATACATCACTTTTATAAATTGTCGTAACTTGCAAGACTTTACTGAAAATTAAAAATGCCATGCGCATTTCGAAAATATTTTACGTCTTTCTTTTTGCTTTGATATTGTGTTCAGAGCGCACTGCCGGCCAGATTCCGGCCAAGATTTTTGAAATCACCAGCATTCTGGTAGATGGCTGTG
>CAZJOL010000084.1:5136-10371 GCA_964547605.1 uncultured Bacteroidaceae bacterium
AATCTCGAAGGACAGAATGAAATGGTCATGTTTCAGGTTGGTCCCAATCCGATAAATGTTTCGAATCTGAGAGTTGATGGCGCTATCGGAACTGGCGCTATTACGGCAGGAGTCTGGCCCAACACTGCCAATACCTGGCGGGGCATTGCCACTCCACCTGCAAAACCCACTGAAGTTGCGGCCATCAATAATACCATTGTCAATTGCGGCCGGCTCATTGAGCCAGCCGGTGGTATTCTCCCGGCTGGTAAAAAAGTTTTGCTGATTACCAGCACCGACTTTGATTATACGGCTCACAGCTTTGCATCGCTTGGAGACACCTTGTATGTGATCTTTCAGAATGCCGGAAACACAGCCGGACATTTTGTAAACTTCGGAACATCAGCAACCCGGACAATGGTGCTGGTGCATGTTTCCACAGGTGGTGCCGATACGGTTACCTACAACAAATCATTGCTGACCATGCAGAACGGATCGCTCGGTGCAGAGGACGGTGGTTCTGTTGCATTCACCTGGCCTGGTGTTGCATCCTATTACAACAATGGCTGTCAGGCTCCCTACATTCCGCCCAGTGCTGCGTGGACCGCTCCTGCAGCCATTTGCCAGAATGCCGCACCCATCAATCTGAATACACTTGTAACCGGAACAACCGGCGGAACATGGAGCGGAAACGGTGTCAACGGTTCGACTTTCAATCCAGCCGGACTTTCCGGAAATATCAGCATTACCTACACAGTTGGCTCTGCGCCTTGTGTTTTCGACAGCACACAGACAATCACCGTCAATGTATCGCCCAACGTTTCCATTTCAGCAACGGCTGCAAGCATTTGTACAGGCGGAAGTTCCACACTTACCGCCAGCGGTGCTGCCACGTATGCATGGAGCACCGGTTCTTCGGCTTCATCCATAACTGTGTCTCCGGCTTCCACTACAACCTATACGGTTACAGGAAGCAATGGAACAAGCTGCAACGGTACTGCTGCCATTACCATTACTGTCAGCACCAGTGCGACCATTACTGCAACTGCATCACCGGCCTCGGTCTGTACCGGAGGTAGTTCAACAATTTCTGCAACCGGAGGTACAACCTACAACTGGAGCCCGTCAGGGAGCGGATCTTCGTTTTCAGTCACACCTGCTTCAACAATGACTTATTCCGTAACAGGCAGTTCCGGTGCGGGTTGTACGGGTACTGCTACTGTAACGGTTACAGTAAATCCTTTTCCGACTGTTACAGCCAGCGCGTCTCCGTCGACAATCTGTGCCGGGCAGACAGCGGCTCTCAGTGCCTCCGGAGCTTCGACGTATGTCTGGAGCGGCGGATCGGCCAATGTAAGTCCGTCGGCAACCACTACTTACACTGTGACAGGTACATCTGCAGCGGGATGCACTGGCACCGCCAGCGTCACTGTTTATGTAAATCCTGCTCCAACAATATCAGCCAGCGCTTCGCCGGCTTCGCTCTGCAGTGGGGAATCTGCAACCATTTCTGCTGCAGGCGGCAACACCTACACTTGGAGCCCATCGGGCAGTGGTGCTTCGTTTACAGCTACACCGACATCAACTGCAACATACTCTGTAACCGGCACCAATGCTAATGGCTGTTCAGGCACAGCAACGGTTTCCGTTACAGTGAATCCTCTGCCAGCCATTACGGCAACAGCTTCACCGGCGGTCATATGTATTGGTTTCAGCACAACCATTACCGCAAGTGGTGGCACAAATTATTCGTGGGACAGCGGGCAAACCACCGCATCATATACCGATGCGCCTGCAACAAATACAACCTATACTGTAACAGGCACCGATGCCAGCAACTGCAGCAATACGGCCAATGTAACCGTGACTGTGATGACAGACTTACCGGTGAGCATTACTCCTTCAATGGTCGAAATTTGTGAAGGAGCAAACACTACACTTATTGCATCATCGGCAGGAAGCGGCGTTGGTTATTTATGGGATAACGGCGCAAATACGGCTTCTCTGACAGTGAGTCCTGTTGCGACATCTACGTATTCTGTAACCGGCACCGATGTGCTGGGATGTTCAGGAACCGCAACAGCAGTGGTCACTGTGAATCCTGCACCGGAAGTCGGTTTTGTGGCTGATCCGCTTACAGGATGTAATCCGACTTTGGTGAACTTCACTGATCAGAGCCCCGGAAATATTCAGGCTTGGAGCTGGGATTTCGGTGATGGCGCGACATCGGGGCTTCAGAATCCGGATCATTCCTATGCTGCAGGAACTTTTTCCGTTTCGCTGACAGTGACTGATGGAGCCGGTTGTCAGGCAACGCTTGAACTCAATAATTACATTTCGATTCTTGATAATCCTGTCGCATCATTCAGAGCTGATCCTGAGGTTGCATCCGAAGATGAGCCGACTATACAATTCATCAATCAGTCATCAGGTGCATCGGTATTTGCATGGGATTTTGGTGACGGAGCAGGTGAGTCGCAGGCCGAAAATCCGGCATACACCTATGGTGGGAACGGCGAATATCTGGTTACTCTGTATGTGGCCAATGATGCGGGCTGCATGGATTCAGCATCATTAACGGTATCAGTGCGGCCAATGTACACGATTTATATTCCCACTGCCTTCAGCCCCAATGGTGATGGAATCAATGATGTATTCAGCCCCAAGGGAACAGGATGGAAAACCGATTCGTATTTCATGGCGATATTCAGCCGTTGGGGAGAAATGGTTTTTCTAACCACCGATATCAATCATGTATGGAACGGCTCAATGCCTGGCGGAAGCAACGACACACAGGAGGATGTGTACACTGTGATCATTCACGTTAAAGGATTTGACGGCAATGAACGCGAGTATATTCAGCAGGTGATGCTGATAAAATAATTATACAAAAGGGAAGTATGCATTTGTCCATAGATTTGGATGACTCCGGAGGAGTCACATGTCTGTAGAAAATATTAATCTTAAAAAACGACTCCAGCGGAGTCGAATGTTTTTCAAGCTGTTTTGCACAGGTAGCCGTTTACATTCGACCTCTCTGAGGTCGTAATTTTTTTTGGTCGTTTTCTATAGACATGCGATCCGCCAGCCATGTGCTGAGCCTGACGAAGCATGGCGGATCGGCCATCAATCCGCACTTAAACACATTGGCATAAAATATTTTTCACAATGGTATTACTGCAGAATTTTCCCTTTCATCTCCTGCAGGTATTTTTCATCATACACCGTCCAGAACAAAGGTTTGAAGCCCTTAACGACATCGTATTGCGGATCGATGACTATCACTGAAGGATTGAGTGCCATCACCGTCTTGCGGAAAATAAATGGATTGGCGGAGTATTCCCAGCGCTCGGCAAATTTGATGCGGCCAAATTCTTTTGCGGTGATTTTATGTTCAACAACAGTTCTGATAACATTGTTATTCTCGTCATAGTCGGTCAATGTATCGGCATAACCTTTCAGAACTCGCATGTCGGCTTCTTCGAGCGGATTGAAAAAGAAATTGTAACCGGTCACCTTTTTATCAATCACTGATTTGACGAGCGCATCGAAATATTCCGTTTTGGCAGGATCTTTCAGATTGCAGTAATAATCGGCCGGAGTTGAATCAAGATACAAAATCATTTCAAGCTGATTGTGAACCAAAGCATCGCTGATGATATTTGTTGACAAAACGGTAACCTCTTTCAGTTCCTTTGCAGTATCGCACTGAATCCAGAAAAGCGGAACGGCTTTGTAAACGTAGCCCAGTGTATCGGCCAGTTCAACCAATGGCGCCACCGCAAGTACTGTTTTTTCAATTTTGAAATTTTTCGAATCATATACCCACTTCTCACGGAAGCGCAGCTTGTTGATTTTCGTAGTATTAATTTTATAATACACTTCCGGGTCGGCCACTGTTGTATCGGCATCAGGGAACAGCTCGCGGATGAGTGCCAGCACCGATTTCGAATCTGTTGCCGCTCCGCTGTCGCTGAACGCTTTTCCGGCCTTGAGCTGTTCAAAAAGAAAATGAACGAATTCAACACGGACATCTTCATTCACGTGATTCATGATGGGATCCATCCTGCCATCATTATTCACCATAACATCATATTCGATGCGGTCGGTCAGAACTTTCATCTCGGGTTTTTTGTCACCGTTGCATGAATTCAAAACGACGACTGAAACAACGGATAATAAAAGGATAAGCTTTTTCATAGGGCTGGTTTTAGAATAATTTGCTTATTAAAGAACTGTATTTTTCGGAAATTATTTTACGACGGAGCTTTAAAGTTGGGGTAAGCTCACCGGTATCGACCGACCAGGTATTGCCTGAAAGCTCGAATTTTACTATCCTTTCATGCTCTCCAAGCTTTGAATTCACTTTTTCAATTTCAACGGCGATTCGCTTTTTAATGACCGGATTTTGCAGAATATTTTCGTTGGTTGTGAAGGGGATTTTCTTAATCTCGCACCAGGAGCGAAGATGGAAGAAGTTGAGTGAAATGATCGCTGCCGGATATTTTTGATTTTCGCCCACTACCATTGCATTATCAATAAAGGACGATTCTTTCAGCTTGTTTTCTATCATCTGCGGCGAGATATATTTACCTGCGGCAGTTTTGAAAATTTCTTTTTTGCGATCGGTAATTTTTACGTTGCCTTTTGGCGTGATCAGACCGATATCACCTGTTTTAAACCAGCCGTCCTCTGTCGTCACTGCTTGAGTCAACTCTGCATCCTTGAAGTAGCCTTTCATTACATTGGGGCCCTTGCATTGAATTTCGCCGTCATCGGCAATCCGAACTTCAACATTGCTGAGTGGCGGACCGACTGTACCGAATTCAACGGCATTTTTTGCAAAGGTGCTCACGGCAATCACCGGGCTGGTTTCGGTAAGTCCGTATCCTTCAAGCACACGGAATCCGGCCGCCCAGAATATTCGTGCAAGCCGCTCCTGCAGCGCAGCTCCACCGCTTACAATGATGTCAAGTTTTCCGCCAAGTGCCTGTTTCCATTTTTTAAAAACCAGCTTACGCAGCAGCCAGAGCTGTATACGGTAAAAAATATTATTGCCTTCGATGCGGTAGCGATAGCCAAGGTTTACAGCCCAGAAGAAAAAGAATCTTTCGTAACCTGTGAGTTTGCGCCCTGTGGCCATGATTTTATCATGTATGCTTTCGAGTACACGCGGCACACAGCAGATGATGGACGGGTTCGTTTCGCGCATGGCATCAGACACCATGGCAATATTGTCAACATAATAAACGGTGT
>CAZJOL010000085.1:0-10125 GCA_964547605.1 uncultured Bacteroidaceae bacterium
CCTTTCGGAAAAAAATATTCGGGCGATTGCCCGGTCACCTCTGTTGAAAGCAAGTGTCTTTTACGGATGCCGGTATTTTACGGGATGAATTTCAATCAGATTGAAAGAATTTCGGCGAATCTTCAAAAATGTCTGAAGAAAATCCGTTAGTCATAAAAAAAGAGAGATCCGGATGTCCGGACCTCCCTCAGGCTGGGTTTTATTAAATTGCTGAAAATTACCGGAACAGGGTCAGGGTTCCGGAAATATCGTAAATCTTGCCGTCGCCGCCAACAGCCTTGATGGTATAAATATACACGCCATCATCGCAAGGCCGGCCATTCCACATTCCATCCCACATGATATCAGGAGCTGCCGAATTATATACCATTTGCCCCCAACGGTTATAGATACGTGAGTCCCATTCGACGACATTCATACTTGTGGATCGGAAAATATCATTCTGTAAATCATTGTTTGGTGTAAAAACATTTGGTACAACCAGGAATGAAGAATCCTGCGGTGATGGATCCCAAACCAGCACATCGGCGCAGGCGGAATCTTTGCAGCCAAGATTATTCTTTGTTACAAGACAGATGTCAAAGTTGCCGGCATTCTGAAAAATGTGACTCAACGCCGACATGTCCGTAAAGGTCATTCCATCAACATACCAGGTGCATTGTCCTGCCGGAGCGATTGTACTGATCTGAACATTCAACGGAGCAACACCCTGTGCGGGTTCGACTGTAATGAGCGCCGGGGAAATAGTCCCGACAGAAATTTCAATTGATTCGGAGGAAATATCTCCTTTATCACTGGTTACTGTAAGGATAATTTGATAGGTGCCTGGTGTTTTATAACAAATATTTCCCGGAACCTTACTTTCTGAAGTAGCAGGAATACCTCCCTCGAATGACCACTGCCATTTGGAAATGGCGCCTGTGGATCGGTCGGCAACCGATATGCAGTTGTTTGTACATATGCTCTTTTCAGATACAGAAAACGATGCAATCGGCATTCCCTGCTGCGCCATCAATGAACCAATCAGAAAGAGAAATAATATTGCAGTAAAAACTCTCATGAATCTGGGCTTGTGAATTTCTTTGACTCCACAAACTCATAAAAGTTGAATATGACCCGGCGAATTTATCAACATCTGAAAACCCGCATCAAATGCGATATTTAAATCTTTTTTTAACAATAAATAATTGAATTTGTTCTTTTTTTGAAGAAATTTCACAAGTAACATTTAGGTCGAGGTCGAGGCATGCGGTAGACAAAACACAAGGTCAAGGTCAAGCACCTGTGGTGAGCAGTGAGCAGTGATTGGTGAACCTGGCCGGATACTCATGGAAACTTTTCCTATTTAAGACCTCACTTCAAATTTAAGTGTTCGTTGTTCAGATTTCAGTATTCAATTCACCATGCCGTTCACACCCTTCTCACTTCTTTGTTCGGAGTTCAGATCGTACTTCACATCAAAAATCAAAAATCACCGATCTGATACCTTATATCATCCCAAGTTTCTTCCGGATCTTTTCGGGCATGGCGTTTTTGTGAATGAGAATAGCAACGGTTTTCATATACACAAAGCCCTTGCTCATGTGCAGATAACCATGCTCGCTGTTGGAGTCGCCCCAGCTGTTCTTTATAATGTAGCAGCGGTTCCCGGCCGAATCCTGCGAAAGACCGGTCATGTGCATCAGATGGTCATCGGTGGTGCTGAAGTCGTCAAATTTTTCCTGACGAGCTTCCTGAGTGAGTTTCATGCTTTCATCCTCAAGCCGCGCATAGTTCTGCCGGTGCTTGAATTCCGGCTCACTCACATCACCATCCCAGCAAACCGAATATCCGTTTTCAAGTGCATAATTGATTACTTCCATCAGCTCATCAATGGGCAGATTGTAGTATTGCGCTCCCATCCAGTTGTCAGGAATTTCAAGTCTGAAAGGCTGATACCACGGGTGATGCGAAAAACTTGTAAGCTCAATATAATCCGATGACTTCGGTAAAAATACCTGACGGAATTCCATCGGCGTATAGGTCTTTTTTCTGAATGTCATTTCGTTGGGCATTGAGCCCATATACACGTCAAGGATGGCTTTCACGGCGCTTTTCCAATGCCGGCCGGCACCATTTTTTCCTGTCCACACTTTGGCCATTGAACTCAGGATATTCTCCATTTCGGTGTGATCGTACAAAGTGTCGCCCGGCGCATAGCCACTGAAAAATTCTTCAGTCAACGCACCATATTTATCCATCACTGCAAACACATCATGTGCCTGTCCGCCCTGGCTGAAATTGGCCAAACCTCTGAGCCGGATAAAATTATCGGTTTTCATCAGATAGGCATAGTATACAAAGAAAAGTTCCGAGAGATCGAACTCCCCTGCTCCACTGCGAATCAGTTCGGACTCAATAAAAGACGTGGTGGCAAAACTCCAGCAGGTACCTGCATGTTGCTGGTTTTTTACTGAGGTGTGCGGAATGTCTTTAGTAATCTTAAAACTACTCTGCGCCTGCACAGCTAGCGAAATCAGCAAAGCAAATGCAATAATAAAAATCCTTTTCATACAATGATGTTTAGTTACTCAGAATTACAATTTCTGCTTTCCTGCAAAAACGGCGTTTGGGATCACCGGCCTTGTAGAATTCACAACTGTTTCCGATGGGTTTCAAAGCTATCCTGTCCTTATCGATTTTATTTCCGGTCAGAAAAATGAACACCGCCTTTGCACGTTTTTCGGACAATTTCAATTCCTGCCCATCCATTTCTCCGGGTGAAGCATAGGTTTCAACACGGATTACAACATTCGGGTTTTCAAACAGAAACTCCGTCAGGATTCCAAGTTTTCTGTATGCGGCCTCATCGAGTTTCGCACTGTTTTCCTCAAAATAAATGTTTGTGATGTTGCTGTCGAGACCTGCAAAAGTCGATGCAATCAGGTCTGTGGAATCGTTGTCCAGCGAATCCTGCATTGAGATGGCATATGCCAGCGAATCCATGATGGGCATTCCTTTGTCATCCAATTCATAAACGGCAATGTCGTCAATGTAGTAATATGCTTCCCGCTTATTGAACGAGAATTTTTTTCTTTTGAATTTTTCTCTGGGAGTCGTTGAGAAATTTCCGATGGTCATTATTTTTTCACCACCCTTGGCAATGAAAACGCCGTTGATGCGAAACCATTCAGAGGTGTCGCGTACACCAAACGGGCGATAGGTTTCGACCTGCGGCGGAAAGTCTTCGCGACCGGCACGTGTGGTATAGGGCGGCCTGTTCGGGTAAAAGCTGGCTCCGATTTTTTTCAGAAAACAATTCGAATATCTCGATGGGGTAATGTACATCTCGAACGAATAGGCCTTGCCTTCTGTAAGCGGCCTGCGGAGCTGAATCTGGAGGTATTCATTGTATTTCGGCCATACGCGGAGACCCACATAAGCATGTCCTGATCGCGGTTTACGCAAAATATAATTCCGGTCATTCTTGGCAGCATTCACTTCCTTGTAACGCCTGTCTTCAGCGTTTACAAAGAAATCAACCGTATTCACCTTTTTCCAGGGCTTCATGGTTGGCCTGGTCCCTTTTGTATCGTCAAACGAACCGTTGGGAACAAGGTTCTGTGCACGCAAGTCCGCTCCGGTTGCCAGAATCAGCAATCCCACCAGAACGTATATGACATGCAATATTCTCATTAACTAACGCAATCGTTTTTACTTTTTTTCGAAAAAATCCGGTAGAAATATTTCCAGTGCCACACAATGTGAATCATGGAAATGGCTGCCATGGCTATTCCGAACTGAACATGCCAGTACAGATAATCGCGGATCAGCGTCGAATCAAGATGATAATTAATCTGAACCACCAGGATGATTCCAAGAATGGCGGTTGTAAGAAATGTGAGAAGCAGCAAAACATTCCATATGCGGCGATGAACAAATTTGCGGAACATCTTGAGATCATGCATGAACGAAGTGATTCCGTACAGCCCAAAACAAAGCAGACATATAAACAGCAAACTGTATGAGCGGGCTTTGACAGGTTTTGTGTTTGCAGTATTCTGCTCCGCCGGAACGGTGTTATCTGCTTTAACGCTGTCAGATTCCGTTTCTTCAGCTACAGTGTTTCCATTCTGCTTCGAAACCTGAACCTGATTGTTGTTTGTTAATGGGTTGACAGCAACCGTATCTTTCTTTGCAACCGTATCCTTTTTAATCACTTTCGAAACACGGCCATAATCACAAAAACCATCGCCATCCGAATCGAAGAAACGGCCGCACTTTCCGGGACAGTCAACTTCATCCCACGGACATTTGAAACCCTGATTCTGGGCCAAAACCGGATGAGCAAACAATCCGATCAGAAAAACAATCTGTATCAAAAAAATCTTCATGAAACTTCTATTCCTGACAATTCAACATCTTCGTACATCACTCTCCACTTCTTTCTGAAAAGAAAACGGCGATATCGCAGATTTATTCTCTTACAGCCCTCCATATAAACAGAAAACCCTTCCTTCGACTGCAATTCTTCCGTAATATCCTTCCCACAGCCGGTGCTGAAAAGTTCCACCGGAGCTGCATGATCTTCGTGGCTCACCGAAACGCACACAGAACTCAGATCCTCTGCGTAATTGAGAATTACAAGCGGTTCGGGAGGTTCATTGAAAAAAACTTTTGTCGGCATTTTTTAATTCTTCATTTTTTCATCGAGATAATCCAATGCACTGATGATTCCATCGCTGAACTGATTTTTTCTGAATGCATCAAATATCACGGTGTTGATCACATAATCAAAATCCTTGTCGGTAATACGGTTTTCAGTGGCCGGACAGGAAATCATTCTGATTTCGCCAAGCTTGTTCGATATCACGAACAGCAGGCCCTGATTGTCTTTGCAGCCATTCCACTTGGTGGAAACGGCGTCGGCATATTCCGTGAAATTGTTGAAATCACCAATGTTGTCGCAGGTGAAAACGCCCACCGGAATTGCATTTTTCGTCTCAAAACCTGTGCAGCGGCTGGCCAGTGTCTTCGATTCCCCTTCGGTAAACAGCTTTTCGTAATCGGTTATTGTTCCCTGAATCTTTGGAGTTACCTTAGCCTTCATGGTGTCGGCAACCACTTCAAAATCGTCTTCGGTGTCTTGTTGTTTCTGATTGCCGCATGAAATCAGCGTTTGCATGATGGCTGCCAGAATCAGCGGCAGAAAAGCGAATTTTCTCATATGATAATTTGACATCAAAAATACAAATTAGAATGCATCAAATGCACTACCGCAGAGTTTTTTCCAACATTCCGATGTTATATTCCTCTGTTTTCTTCTTACCCTCCGGCCCGTACATCATATCAAATAACGCTTTGTATGCGGTTTCTATTTTAGGCCGGACAATTTTCAAGGTGCTGTTGAGCAGATGGTTTTTTTCATTGAACCCGTCTTCGAGTATGCAGTAAATGCTTGGCAGCCAGCGGGCGGGATATTGTCTGCTCAGCACCGGATCGGTCCGCAGATGGTTGATTTCCTTCGAAATGATTTCCAGAATGCCGGCCCGGTGTTCTTCATTGCCGATGGCCAGTCCGGCGGCACCAAGTCTTTGTTTCAGCTTTTCGGAATTCAGATAGACCAATGCCGTTGTAAACGGATTCTGATTGTTGTGCAGGTAAATCTGGCTGATGATTTCGGAATGAAATGTCATGGCCTCTTCAAGCGATTCAGGACTGTATTTCTCGCCGTCATTGGCTATGAGCAGACTTTTGAAACGCCCCTTCACATACAGATACCCGTCTTTGTCGAGATAGCCCAGGTCACCCGTGTGCAGCCAGCCATCCACAATGGTTTCCTTTGTCGCCTGTTCGTTTTTCCAGTAACCTTTCATGACATTGCCTCCCCGGATAACAATTTCGCCCGATTGACCTGTCGGAAGCGGCTTCCCGTCCTCGTCTGCAATAATGATGTCCATATCGGGAACCGGCTTGCCGGATGACCCTATTTTGAAACCGCGCGGGCTGTTCGACGAAATCACCGGCGACGCCTCACTGAGGCCGTATCCCTGATACATCGGCACTCCAATAGCATTGAAAAACCGCTGTATGTCTGCATCAAGCAATGCCCCGCCTCCGACAAAATACCGAAGACGCCCGCCAAATGCCAGCCGCACCTTGCTGAAAAGAATTTTATCGCCGAGCCAGACCAGCGGTTTCAGTAAAAACCTGAGTCCCTTTCCTTTGTTGTATCCGTCGGCATGATAGCGGATACTTGAGTTCAGAAAAAAGTTGAACAGCGCAGAAGCGGTTTTGCCTTTATCCGAGATGCCCTTTTCGATATTTGCTTTGAAATTTTTGGCCAGTGCCGGAACGCTCAGTAAAAAATACGGACGGATTTCCTTAATGTTTATGGGTGCATTCCGCAATGCTTCCATTGCCGACTTGCCCCCATCGACAGCCGCCATGGATGCGCCCTTCAGGATGAGAGTGTACAATCCGACCGTGTGCCCGAACGAATGATCCCAGGGCAGCATGAGCAGGGTTATGAAATCCGGCGTTACGTCAAACATGGCTTCGGACTGATGTACATTGGTCAGATAGTTTTTGTGCGTCAGCAGAATTCCTTTCGGATCGGCCGTGGTGCCTGAGGTATAACAGATATTGACTTCATCATCCGGACTGACAGCCGCCGCAATGGCACTCAGTTTCGTTTTGGTTTCGCTTTCAAGTGAAGCACCGGTCGCCACCAGACTGCTCAGCAGATATTCACCGGCCTGCAGATCAATATTCACAGGGTTCGGCATGTCGAGAATGATGATTTTCTGCGACTGTCCGTTTTCCTTTTTGATGGCTCTCATAAAATCGAGAAATCGTGCTGAGATAATAATGAAGCTGCTTTCGCTGTGCCGCATGCGGAACAACATTTCTTCGGCTTCTTCGATCCGGGTTGAAACCGGCACGCTGACTGCACCACAGGTGATGACGGCAAGCTCAGAAAGCAGCCACCACGTGCGGCCTTCGCTGTACAGAACCACTTTGTCGCCGGGCTTCAGTCCGATATTCATCAGTCCGCCGGCCAGATGATTCACCAAAACCGATGCAGCAGAATATGAAGTTGAAACATACTGTCCGTCAGCTTTTTCCCAGATAAGCGGGTTGTTGCCGAATTGCTTTACCGATGTATTGAAGAGCTCTGTAATTGTATTCATAATTTGCGATATAAAGTGTGCGAAGTTAGGAAACTTCGCACAGCGACGTGAATATTTCGCACTAGGGCGAATATTTTTTGCACAGAATGACAGTTGAATTGCCATTTTGACAGCTATAAACTCGTACATAATGCCATTTTGTCATTTGACGATTTTTGCTAAATATCTGTTTTTGTGTTACTTAACCAATTTTCCCAAAACAGATATTGAATTGGTCTCCGATTTGACAAGGGCGGATCGAAATCAAAAAACAAAACAATAAAAAACGAACAGGAGGACAAAACTATGTTACCAATGATCAAAAACAACAGCTTTTTCCCGTCAGTGCTTGACGAATTTTTCAGTGATGTACCCGCTTTCCGTTCCTCAGCTCCGCGCTGGATGCCGAAGGTGAATGTTGCAGAAAACGAAAAGTCATATAATATTGAACTGGCGGTGCCGGGAATGGAAAAAGACGATTTCAAAATCGAGGTCAAGGACGACGTGCTGGTCATCAGTAGTGAGAAAAAGGAAGAGAAGAAAGAGGAGGGTAAAAACTACAGCCGCCGCGAATTCAGCCAGTGCAGCTTCTCGCGCAGCTTTATCCTGCCCGATGTGGCCGACAGCAGCAAGATTGAAGCAGCTTACAAAAACGGCATCCTAGATGTGACCATTCCTAAAAAAGAAGCAGAGGAAAAGCTCTCAAGAGTAATCAGCATTCAGTAATGAATGAGTTTTCATAGGTGGTTTGGAGAGAAGGCGCGAGCCTTCTCTTTTTTTTCAGACGGCAAGGCGTAAGTTTTTAAATATTTGATTTTCTGAACATTGCAGCTGTATTTACATTATACTCATTATTCTGCGTATTTTTACTCAATATATATTGTATTTATCATCATAATTCTGAGTATTTTTACACCAAGATGAAATTATTTTGTATATTTGCGCTTAAAAAGCTCATGTACAGACGCTCAGAATATGTCGATCTGAAAATCCGGATTCAGGAACCACGGAGATTTATTCAGGTACTTACCGGTCCGCGGCAGATAGGAAAGACCACCATGGTGAAAGATCTGAGTCAGGAATTACCTATTCAGGTCACCTATATTTCGGCCGATAATACTGGCGGAACAGACCAACTGTGGCTTATGCAGCAATGGGAAAGAACCAGAATGATGATGAAGCCCGATCAGGAAAGCTTGCTGATTATTGATGAAATTCAAAAAATCCACAACTGGAGTGAACAGGTCAAGCAATTGTGGGATGAAGACACCATGACCGGGCGGCCGCTTAAAGTCATCCTGACCGGATCGGCAAGTCTGCTGCTGCAGCAGGGACTGACCGAATCGCTGGCCGGACGCTTCGAAGTCATTAAAGTCGGGCACTGGCGTTTCGAAGAAATGGAAGCCGCTTTCGGAACCACCGTTGAAGAATATGTCTGGTTTGGCGGATACCCGGGTACAGCCTCACTATTCAGCGATGAAGACCGTTTCCGCGAATATGTCAAAAACGCCTTAATCGAAAGCACTATTTCAAGAGATATTCTGATGCTTTCGCGTGTTGAAAAACCGGCGCTGCTGAAACGACTGTTTGAGCTTGGCAGCGCATATTCGTCCCAGATTCTGTCATTCAGCAAAATGGTCGGCCAGCTGCAGGATGCCGGCAACACCACTACCCTGTCGCATTACCTGTCGCTGCTCGATCAGGCCGGCATGATCTGCGGTCTCGAAAAAATATACGCCGAACCTGTCAGAGCCAAATCTTCGAGTCCGAAAATACAGGTCAAAAACGCCGCGTTTATTTCTGCATTATCCACAGAGCGATTCGAAGATGTGCGCATAAATCCCGAGCGCTGGGGCCGACTGATAGAATCGGCTATTGGAGCCCATCTTATTCATTATGCCGATAAAGGTCATTTTCAGCTGCTGTACTGGAAAGAGCGCGACTACGAAGTGGATTTTGTTTTAAAACGCGGTTCAAAAATCATCGGGCTTGAAGTGAAATCGGGCGCTGCAAAACGCACCTCAGGAATGATGGCCTTTAAAAACAAATTCAAACCCGATAAAGTTCTGCTGGCCGGACTGTCCGGTATTCACTGGAGAGAATTTCTACGTCTTGATCCGACGACATTTTTCTGATGGGTTTTGATTGAAAAAACGCGGGATAATCGTGGCAAGAATTTTCAAAGTTGTCATGCGTTTTCCCATCAAAAAATCGTCGGCATGTCCCGATCGCCTATTCACACCCCACTAAAGTACTCCATTTTTCTTGACGGTAATAATTACAGCCCGAGTTTTATTTAAACAACCGCGGCTTTTCTAAATACCGCACCCATAAAAAACCAAGGCCCCATACGCGATGGATATAGACATTGGGCTTGTCGTTTTTAAATTTGATTCGTTTTGACCAGATGCCGCAGCGAACAACAATTTTCTCTTTTTCGCCTGTGACAAAAATCTGTGTTGCTACGCCGGTTACTTCAAGCCCGTGCTTTCGCAGAGTGGTTGCTTTCTCTTTTAGAATCAGCGAATCATTGTGAAGCACTTTGACCATGTTGTTGCTGAAATGCTTCTCAAAAACCACTATAATGGTATCCGGCACACCGCCGCAGTCATCCATCTGATTCACAGCATAGGCGCCAATGGCGCAGAGGAAAATGATGCCTGTGAAAAATATTTTGTTGATCATTCTCATTTATTTCTTTCGTTTCCGATTATGGCATGGATCCTTTTTATATGCTCTCTGGACGCTGTCCCGGGCTAACATCTGCAGCGCTGTTGGCGCTATTTTTCTCTGACAGCTGAAGCTGTCAGCTATGATAAAACACCTTGACCTCAACCTCAACCTTGACCTCAATCTCACTCATCACTTATAACTCAAAACTCATCACTCATCACTTATCACTCATAACTCATCTCTCCATTCCCGGCTTCTCGGCCCCAACCATCTCCAGCACCGGATCGGCGCCGCGAATCGT
>CAZJOL010000086.1:0-6319 GCA_964547605.1 uncultured Bacteroidaceae bacterium
GAATCGCAGGCTATGTGACCCGGAAACTGTTCAACATCGGGTACTAATAAAGACTTTCCCTGATCAATGGCAGCCCAGCACACGCCTCTGTGCTTTACCAGAACCTGGCAGGCCACAGGTCCCTGATACGGGCCGACAATCAGTTCGCCATCGCTGAGATAGTAAAATCCGCACCAAGAGTAATGCGGCAGTTTGTGAAACAACACCGCCGACACCGTTGCCATGGCTGCAACCGGAGAAGGGCTTTTCACCAGTAGCTCTTCAAGCTGTACGAATAATCTGTTATAGCGTTGCGATTTGTTCATGACTGTGTTTTTTCGCAAGATTTGCAAAGATAAAAACCGAACCGGCAAAAAGAAATAAAGAAATTATAAGGATAAGCGGATTGTCATTGAAATTGCAGAATGTTTCGGGGTTAAACTCTGTGAAACCTCTCATGTAGAGCCAGTAAGCAACTACTGCCATTCCGTTGTTGATGAAATGAATCAATATCGGAACCCAAAGTTTTCCGGTGGCGAAAAACGAATAGCCGAGTATCAGGCCCAGCACCACGCGTGGGACAAAGCCGTAGAACTGCATGTGAAAAGCGCTGAAAATAATGGCTGTCAGCAGAATGGCAATCCACGCCGACTTGATCCATTTAATAAGAAGACGTTGCAGAATTCCTCTGAAAACAAGCTCTTCGCCCAATGCAGGAATGATGGCTATCATAAAAAGATTGACTGCCAGCCCGCTCCAACTGGTGGTTTTCATAAACATTTCAGTCAAAGCAGCTGCCTGATCCTCTGTTTCTTTCATCCATGCCTCGAGGCCGCTGAAGCGCTCAGGGAGCGTGAATCCGCTGTTCCATTCGGTCAAGAGATTAATCAGTGGCTGCGAAAAAACAATCAAAGCGGCGGCAACAAAAAATATCGCAACACTCATACTTTTTTCAAGAGAGAAATACTTTATTGCGTTTCCGCCTGCAAGCCGTCCGAATATAAAAGCCGGCACGATGAACATTCCGAGATGGCTCAGAATCTGAATATATTTCATGTGCATGATATACTCATCGCCTTGTCCCGGCGCCAGAAAAGAATCGGTAAAGGCTGTGCCCCACACGAAAACACCGGCCAGCATTCCGATGAACATCACTGCAATCACGCCTGCAAGCGACAATCCTATGAACGAGATGAGCTGAATAATTGGGTGTTTGCCTTTCAAAGGTATTTGCATATTCTGCAGATTTTGTATTGCAAATATATTAAATCCTGCCGCATTGAGCACAAAGCACAGAGCATGGGGCATTGGGCATGGCAAAGCTTTGCTCCCGATCTGATTCTCGACCTGTATGTGGGCGCGCGTCTCCTGCCTGCAGCAGCTTGCAACGTTTCACGTGATTTTACGCTGACGCGTGACCGCCCACCTCAAAGGAGCTTCACGTAAAACGTGACGTTGTCACACAAATTGTCCCTGGGGCCTTCTGCCCAAGGCTAACATATTTTGCGCTTTCAGCGCATCCAAAAGTGCTTCGCAGCTTTTTTTACGCCTTTGGCACTTGATGCATCAGGCGTTGTGCGTTGCGCCATGGGCCGCATGCCGCGACCTTGTCCTTGACCTGGGCGCGCGTCTCCCGACGCGTGACCCTTAACCTAAACCTAACACACAATAGGCGGGCTGACAACTGAAAGCTAATTCGTAACTTTGCCACCTAGTAACGTGTAACGACTGTAACGTGTAACGAAAAAAATGAATCTCCCCGGACTCGAAAATATACTGACCCCGCTCATTCTGGCTCCTATGGAGGGAATCACCGATACCGTCTTTCGCCGTATATGTCTGTCCGAAGGCGCCGATGCCGGAATCAGCGAATTCATTTCGTCCGAAGCCATCATACGCAATGTCGAAAAAAGCCTCCGAAAAATGGATGCAGCGCACGAAGACGAACTGCGCTGGGTTCAGATTTTCGGCAGCAATCCCGTGTCAGTCGCCGAAGCAGCCAAAGTGGCAGAAGAAAACGGAGCCCATATTGTGGATCTCAACTTCGGATGTCCGGTGAAAAAAGTTGTATCGAAAGGCAATGGTGCTGCCCTGCTCCGCAATCTGCCCCTGATGCAGGAAATAGCCGAAGCTACGGTCAAAGCTGTGCAGATTCCGGTCACTGCCAAAACCCGTCTGGGCTGGGATGCACAAAACATTGTTGTGCAGGAAGCGGCTCTGCGCCTGCAGGATGCGGGCATCAGAGCATTGGCAGTACATGGCCGCACACGCGCCCAGCAATACGGCGGAACCGCCGACTGGACTCCCATTGCTGCTGTCAAGGCGGCTTTGCAGATTCCTGTTGTCGTCAACGGCGACATCAGCAGCCCTGAAAAAGCGCTCACAGCGCTTGAAATCACGAATGCCGACGGGATCATGATCGGACGTGCAGCCATCGGAAATCCATGGATATTCGGTCAGATCAGGGCTGCGTTGCAGGGAAACGAAATTCCGGTAATAACCATCGCGCATAAAACCGAAACGTGTCGCCATCATCTGATGGAATCGATCAGTCTGAAAGGCGAGCGCAGAGCGGTGATTGAAATGCGCAAACAATATTCGCAGTATTTCAAAGGCCTTCCGGGCTTCAAGCCCTTCAAGGCAGATCTCATGTCTGCAGTGGATGCAGCAACGGTGTATGAAATATTCTCGGCTATTGCGAAACAATATTTGCAGGCATAATTTCTCTTGATTATTCTGAAATAATTTCTATATTTGTAGAAAACCAACCCCCTATGAAAAAATTATTTACCGTTTTATTTTTATCATTAACTGCATTTGCATCCATGGCGCAATGGACCATGCAAAGCACCGCATTTGCAACAACTGCACGCGGCATCAAATTCATCAGTATTGTTGATACCAACACCGTTTGGGCGACTGCCTACGATGGAGCATCTACAACAAACAACATTCAGGAATTCACCAAAACAACCAATGGTGGAACAACCTGGACTCCTTATGTGATCTCAGGTTACACAGGTTACGGAGTGAGTATGATTTCTGCCGTTGACAACAACAATGCCTGGATTCCCGCTTACAATGCCACTTCCGGCGGCGGTGTCATTTTGCACACCAGTGACGGAGGCACAACATGGAATCCGCAGACCACAGCCACATTCACAGCTCCCAATGGATTCCCGAATGTCGTTCATTTCTGGAATGCCGATACCGGATTCTGCATGGGCGACCCCAACGACGGCTATTTCGAACTTTACACAACTGAAGATGGTGGCACCACCTGGGCCCGTGTGCCATCAACCAGTCTGCCTGTTCCGGAATCCGGCGAATACGGTGTAACCGGATACTATTCAGTTGTTGGTAGTACCCTTTGGTTCAGCACAAATAAATCCCATATCTATAAAACAAACGATTACGGACACACCTGGACACTGCTCACCGTGCCGGTTGCAACCGGAAAACAGTTTGCGATTCACTTCAGATCACTGAATGATGGAATCATTCGCATGAATGAGTCGCCATATTCAGCATACATTACGCACGACGGTGGTTCAACCTGGAATCTGATCAGCTTCTACGGCAACTGGTACAACAACGACTTTTGCTATGTTCCCGGAACGACATCAACATGGGTCAGTGTTGGCGCCGATGCCACAACTCCATTCATGGGTATTTCATATTCAACCGATGATGGTGTGAACTGGACAGATTTTCCATCAATGGATACCACACAACATCTCGCTGTTGCATTTGCCGATCACAAAACCGGTTGGTCGGGTTCTTTCAATAACTACGGCGGTGACGGGATTTTCAAGCATTACGGAAGCACTTTTGTTCTTGACACCTGCTCTTCATTTAGTGCAGCTTTCAATCAGTCGGACGACACTGTTTATCTGTCCGTTTCAGCAGCAGTTGATTTCACCGATGCCAGCTCGCCCGCTGCTACATCGTGGTCATGGGATTTCGGTGATGGCGGTTCAGCCACCACACAGAACCCGTCGCATACATTTACCTCGACCGGAACATACACTGTACAGCTGATTGCCCATCATGGTGCATGTGTCGACACAACGAGTTCGACCGTTGTAGTGCTGATCGGTTCGTCAATAGATGAGCAGGAGTATTCAGTTACTGTTTATCCGAATCCTGCTTCTGATGCTGTTTACATGAATGGTTTGCCAGCCGGTGAATATCTTGCCGAATGGATTTCGACCGACGGACGCGTGATTGCTTCGGTTCGTTGCAGCGAATCAACCATCCTGAATACGGAAAACATTGAAAACGGACTCTACATCCTCCGTGTCAGCAATGACAAAGTAAATGTCAGAAAGCCGCTGGTGATCCGTCATAACTAAAGGTTGAAGCTGATAAAACAGCTTACTCAAAAGCAGGCGCAGAAAGGTTTCTGCGCCTGCTTTTATTTTAAATAAAAATATTCTTGTAAGTCTCGCAAAATCATGTTTTCTTTGTAATACAAAAACCTTTCAAATTATCATATGCGCATTTTCTGGTTCACTTTCATCATATTTTTCTTCAGTATTTTTTCTCCGGCTCAGAATAAAAACGCTGAACAATGGGCGGATTCTCTGATACGGACCATGACACTTCGTGAAAAAATCGGTCAGCTGATGATGATTGCTGTGTATTCCAATCAGGACGACAAGTATGCAGCTTCAATCGACGACACCATTGCAACCTATCAGCCCGGTGCGATTGTATTTTTTCAGGGCTCGCCCCAGAAAGAAGTGAAGCTGATGAACCGCTGGCAAAAGAAAGCAAAAATTCCGATGCTTGTGGCCATGGATGCAGAGTGGGGTCCGGCCATGCGCCTAGACAGCGTAATGCCTCTTCCACGTCTGATGGCTCTGGCAGCCACCAACGACACGGTGCTCATTTATCGTTATGGCCAGGCCGTCGGCAAACAATGCAAGCGACTTGGACTTCATATTAATTTCGCACCGGTGGTGGATGTGAACAACAATCCGCTGAATCCGGTCATCAATTATCGTTCGTTCGGAGAGAATCAACATAAGGTTGCCTTGTATGCTTCGGTGTTTTGCCGCGGAATGCAGTCGCAGGGCGTGATGGCCGTTGCCAAACATTTTCCGGGACATGGCAATACATCACAGGACTCGCACAAAACACTGCCCGATGTAACAGACAATATCGATGTCATTGATTCTGTCCATCTGGTGCCATTTGCAGAAATGATTGATGCCGGAATCTGGGGAATCATGGTAGCCCATGTATTTGTGCCTGCACTCGACACAACAAGCAATATTCCTACAACACTGAATCCATCAGTGGTTACAGGGCTTCTGAAAAACGAGATGGGGTATAAAGGTGTTGTCATTACTGATGCACTTGGCATGCAGGGTGTGCTGAAACATAATAAGCCCGGCCAGATCGAAGTAAAGGCGCTGCTTGCAGGAAACGATGTTTTACTCATGCCACAACAGATTAAAACTGCGATTGATTCTATTGTTACAGCGGTCGACAGCGGAAGAATAGACTCTGTCAGAATTGATGAAAGTGTGCGGAAAATTCTGATTACAAAATACAATGAGAATCTGACGCATTATAATGTTGTTGATGAAAAAAACATTACGAATGAAATCAATTTACCTGAATGGTATGAATTGAAAAGAGAGATTTTCAACAGCAATGCTACGCTCGTTTTCAGCCGTGGCATTGACATCCCGCTCCGAAACATCAGTAAGAGAATTGCTGTGGTATCGTTCCGTGCCGACAAGGAAAATGTTTTTCACGAAGAGCTGATGCGGCATGTCTGCGCCGATGCTTATTTCCTTCCGGAGAATGCGACTGACAGTGCCATTAAGGCAGTGACAGATACTATTAAAAACTATGATCTGGCCATCGTTGCAGTGCAGAATATGGCATACTGGAATAAAAACAATTATGGCTTTAACGGAACGGTGATGCCTGCGGTAGAAAAAATCTGCCGGCAAACAAAAACCATTCTCTGCCTGTTCGGGAATCCTTATGCATACCACAGCTGGACATCAGACGTGGAGCCCGCTGCACTGATTGTTACCTATGAAAGGGATACGCTTGCTGAAATCGCCTGTGCGCGCAGTCTCATCGGAATTCAGAATTTCAGAGGACAACTGCCGGTGTCCATTTCTCAGAAATATCCTGAAGGCACTGGAATCATCACTGAAACAACTGATGACCGGCTGGTTGAAATGTCGCCGGCAGAGCTCGGTTTAGACGTGTCTTTACTCGATTCTGTTGATGAAATAATTAAGCAATCAATAGCAGACACTATTTTTCCGGGTTGTCAGGTCATTGCGGCAGTCAACGGAAAAGTGTTTTACAA
>CAZJOL010000086.1:6419-10059 GCA_964547605.1 uncultured Bacteroidaceae bacterium
TCACTCTTTGGAATTCATGTCAGCGACTCGCTTTTCATGCGATGCGATTACATCGATACCATGCTGAACATCATTCTCAATTCCAAAATAAGTCCTGCGCATCAGTACAAATACAGCGACCTCGGATTCATGCTGCTGAAAGAAATGGTCGAATATCTGAGTGCCGATTCGCTGAACAATTATGTCGGGGAAAACTTCTACCAGCCGCTGGGTTTGTCGTGGATGACCTATAATCCTTTGAAACGGTTTCCGAAAAACCGCATTCCGCCTACTGAAGAAGACACCACATTCAGGGATATGAAAGTGCATGGCTATGTTCACGATCAGGCAGCAGCCATGCTGGGCGGCGTTTCGGGCCATGCAGGACTTTTCGGCAATGCCTGGGATGCCGCCGTCATTCTACAGATGCTGATTGACAAAGGCCAATACGCCGGTACAAAATATTTTGAAGCATCGACGGTTGAAAAATTCACTTCAACTTATTTCGATAAAAACAGGCGGGGCCTTGGTTTCGATAAACCATCGGGCACACACAATGGAAATGTCTGCGATGAAGCATCACCCGAAAGCTTTGGCCACAGCGGGTTTACAGGCACTTTCATCTGGGCTGATCCGCGCAACGGACTCGTGTATGTTTTTCTTTCCAACAGGACATATCCTGACGCTGAGAATAAGAAAATTGTTGAGCAGAATATCCGCACACGGATTCACTCATTGTTTTATCAGACTGTTGATAAACCCTAACATGTATGAGCGGTAAAAAACAAAATCCACCCAAACATCAGAAAAGTGTCGTTCAAAAACCGGCAGCCGTAAAAACCAGTACCGAAGCCGGAAACAGGAAGTGGCTCCCCTATCTTGTGCTGGCTCTCATGACCATTTTTGTTTATTCGCTTTCGTTCAATACGGAGTTTATCTACAACTGGGACGATGCCGGATACGTGAGCGGAAACGTACATATCAAATCACTCAGCTTCGACAGCATTCAGAATATTTTCGGAGAAATTTATTACATGAGCAACTATCACCCGCTCACAACCCTGTCCTATGCTGTTGACTGGGCCATTGCCGGTGACAATCCCGCGTGGTATCACGTGGTAAATCTGTTGTTTCATTTACTGAATACCATGCTGGTATTTGTTGTAATAAAAAGATTTTTCCACGTTAAATCAGACTGGGTGCCGTTTTTCGTGGCCATGGTCTTTGCAGTACACCCGATGCATGTGGAAAGTGTTGCATGGATTTCGGAACGGAAAGATGTGATGTACACTTTTTTCTTTCTGCTCGCTTTGCTGAAATACCATGATTACAAGGAAGCGACAACAAACAAATGGAAACCATATCTGCTGGTGATTTTGTTTTTTCTCATGTCGCTCATGTCAAAATCGGCAGCGGTTGTCTTTCCGGTGGCACTGTTCGCATTCGACTGGTACGAGCGCCGCAAGCTGAATCTGATGTTGATTGCGGAAAAAATTCCGATGCTTGCATTATCGCTGATTTTCGGAATCATCGCACTGAAAAGTCAGAAGGAAGCCATGCAGGATCTGGCTCCGCTGCTGTCGCTCACCGAACGGCTGCAGATTGTCAACCATTCTTTCCTGACATACATTTACAAATTTTTCCTGCCAATAAATCTTTCAGGATATTATCCATATCCGATCAAAGACAATGGTGTACTTCCTTCAATCTATAACATTGCTCCGTTCATCACAGTCGGACTGCTGGGATTATTTATCTGGTTCGGAAGAAAAAGCCGTGAACTTGTTTTCGGAGTTGTTTTCTTTGTGATCAATCTCGCGCTTGTGTTGCAGCTGAAACCGGTTGGTGGCGCGGTTCTCGCCGAACGGTACACCTATGTTCCCTATATCGGACTTGCGCTTCCTTTTGCATTCTGGATTGGACAAAAAGCCGATAAAAACAAGATGTTGCAGGGAATCATCCTTGTTATCGGAATTGCATTTTCGATTTTTTCATTCAATCGTGTTCCTGTCTGGAAAAGCGGCGACGCGTTGTTCAGCAATGTGCTGGAGCAGTTTCCGCGCAATCCGTATGCATGGGATAACCGCGGCGGATTGTACTGGGATATGTACGCTTCGAAAAAATACAAGGACAATCCTGCAAAAAAGAAAATATTTACCGACAAGGCCTATCACGATTATACCATGTCGCTGCAGCTGGATGCCAGCTACATTCAACCCTGGTCTCACCGCGGGATTCTGTTGTTCAATATTGGCCGTTACGAAGAAGCTCTGAATGATTTCAACGCAGCACTCAAACTCAAGCCGGATTACATCGACGCACTGATCGGCAGAGCGAATACATTGAGCACGTTGCAGAAATACAAAGAAGCCATTCCTGATTACGATGCCTATCTGAAGCAGCGTCCCGACTCCGCTCAGGCCTATGTGTGGCGCGCTAGCGCGTGGCATCATCTGAAGGAATATGATAAGGCCATGGCCGACTGCGATGTTGCACTAAGACTGAATTCGAAAAATGCTGAAGCATGGTACTGGAAAGGATTGTGTTTTTACAACAAAGGAAAAAACGAAGAAGCCATTTCAAGTTTCGGAAAAGCCACCGGGTTGAAGCCCGACTATCAGGAAGTGCTGGTCTGGCAGGGAATGGCCTATGCCAATCTGAAACAATACAGCGAGGCGGTTGAAACCTACAGCAAGGCAATTCAGCTCAGGCCCGGTGATGCCGTTGCATTGGTAAACCGATCGGTGGCTTATTACAATCAGAATGATTTTGCGCACGCCCTGGCCGATCTCGATGCAGCCGGCAAGCTCGGCTATCCGCTCAACAAGGATTATTACATGGCAGTGAAAAACGGTGATAAGAGATTTCAGGATAAATAATTTTCGCGTATGATCAAACACATTGTTCTCTGGAAATTTCATGAAACGGCCGATGGAAAAAGCAAGTCCGAAAACGTAGCTGAAGCAAAAAAACGTTTGCTTGCCATGGAAGGAAAAATTCCGGGACTTTTGTCGGTAGAATGCGGGGAGAACATTACGCAAAACGAGGCCTATTGGGATCTTGCGTTGTATTGTGTTTTTGACTCCGAAGAATCTTTGAGGATTTACGATACACACCCCGTTCATGAAGATGTAAAAAAGTACCTTGGGCGCGTACGCGACAAGCGTGTGGCAATTGATTACATCGTGTAGTTTACCAGTGCCTTGCGCAAAACAAGCATTGGTGAGTGTTTCCGACAACCTGTCGACAAATATCATTTTCCCTGAAATATTAACATAAGCAGCTGTTTTCCCATAAATTGGCTGCACTTTGTTGTAAATAATGTCTGCAATATCTTAAATCCGGCTTAAGCGGATTCATAAATTGTTTATAACCAAAACAACTAAACGTCATTTTATTTAGCCTAATGACGTTTATTAACATATATAAATCATGCTGATTAATGGCTCACTGGCTTCATTGCGCCGGCAGGAATCATGAAAACACATCAGAAAATCCTGTCGCACAAATATGTTTTACAAAACAGGTAAAATAATTTCACTTTTTTTCACCGCCGGTTTGGATTAAATTAGAATCGCTGAAGCAGTACGTGAACACACAATATATATTCAAGGATATGTGAGCGGGATTCTTTGACTTCATAGGCGACAAATTATACGGA
>CAZJOL010000087.1:0-10036 GCA_964547605.1 uncultured Bacteroidaceae bacterium
CAGTTTGCTAAACTGACGTACTCGTAAGGGTACCGAGGGTTCGAATCCCTCCCTCTCCGCAACCTTTCATAAAAGCCCTGCAACGCAGGGCTTTTATGAAAGGTTGACGCCCCCCCCCAAACGGGATCACGGCAAGCGAAGTGCAGCCGCAATCCCATTTGCGTATGCCGCGCAAACTTGTTTGCAAGCGGAATATGCCATTTATGCAATCCTCTTTTGGCCACAAAAGAGGATTATGAAAGGTTGACGCCCTCCCCCCAAGCTGGTTTTTTACTTGTGCTACTTCGTGAGTCAGGGAATAAAAAAGCATTATTCGGTTGCAAATTCGGGAACAAAATGAAGTTTCTCTCTGTTTCCGAATTTAGTGGATGACAGTTTGAACCACCCAGTTTTTCACTTCTTTGTTTTGCATCTTATATGTGGATTATACATTCACCCAGATTCTCACATTGGCGAACTTGTCACATTGCAGGTGATGGCGCCACATTGACGAAGTCGCACATCCGATCACTATCGGATTCCACATTATCGCATCATCGCATTATCTCATTATCGCTGCAGTATTGTATCTCGTATTTCAAACGCCTCTCATATTCCCACATGCGCAAACTTGTCACAGCTTGCCGGGTTTCACGCGGTTTCACGTGAGCGCCACATCTGCGAACGTGTCACGTCTTACGTGAGCAGCACATTTCCACATCAACTCAAGACAAAAGATAAAAGTATAAAGATAAAAGTGATCATCTAATATTCCCACATTCGCGAACTTGTCACAGCTTGCCGGGTTTCACGCGGTTTCACGTGAGCGACGCATCTGCGCAGCAGCACATTTCCACATCATTTCGTATTTCGTATTTCCTATCTCATATTTCATATTTTTTGCAGGATATCGAATTCCCTCATTTCCACATTTGCGAAGCAGCACATTTCCACATCATTTCGCATTTCGTATATTGTATTTCGTATTTCCTATCTCGTATCTCGTAATTTTTACAGGATATTGAATTGCCACATTTTCACATTCAGTAAAGCTGCACATTTCCACATTAAATCGTACCTTTGCACCCGCAAATGGGAAGAATAATGGCCATCGATTACGGTTCGAAACGCTGTGGTATAGCAGTGACGGATGAACTGCGCATGATTGCCTCTCCACTCGATACCGTTCCGGGAACAGCTCTGCTGGCGTTTTTGCAGAAGTACTGCTCTCAGAACAAAGTCGATGTTATAGTTTTCGGGAAACCGACAGATATGTCCGGAAAGCCCTCTGACAGCGAGAAGCAGATCACTCCGTTTATCAATCAGCTCCGAAAGGCAATGCCTGATATGCAGATTGACCGGTGGGATGAACGTTTCACAAGTAAAATGGCGCTGCAGGCAATGATTGATGCCGGATCGAAAAAATCGGACCGTCGCGAAAAGGGAAATATCGATAAGGTAAGTGCCGCCATTATTCTTCAGGATTATCTGAACTTTAAAAAATTGTAAGATGTTGTTGCCGATTTTAGCATATGGTCATCCAAATCTGAGAAAAGCATCGGAAGAAATCACCAGGGATTATCCCGAACTTGAAAAATTCCTGGCCGATCTGACAGAAACCATGTATGTAGCTGATGGAGTGGGGTTGGCTGCCCCGCAGGTCAACCGGAATATCCGTGTATTTGTCATTGATTGTAACCCTTTCAAGGAAAAATATCCTGAAGCTTCGGGAGTAAAAGGTCTGTTTATCAATCCTATCATTCTTGAAGAAACAGGCGAATCCTGGTTCTACAACGAAGGATGTCTGAGTGTTCCTGGAATACACGAAGACGTTTCCCGCAAGAAAACCATCAAGATCAGATATTTTGACGAGAACTGGGTCGAGCATACGAAAACCTATACCGGCATAGTTGCCCGCGTCATTCAGCACGAATACGACCATCTCGGAGGTAAAATATTTACCGACCATTTGTCGCCTATGCGGAAATTATTGATCAAAGGCAAGCTGAATGATATTTCTGTCGGAAAAGTGGACGTGGATTACAAAATGATTTTTCCGGCTAAAACAAAGAAAAGATAATGAAAAACAAATTTCTGTTCATTTTGCTCATTGTGCTTGCAGCCTGCTCTGGTGGCCGGCAGCAGTTACTGGATGAGATTAAGGAAAAGGAAGCCATCGTCACAAAATCCTACGAAGACGTTCTCGACAAATCAACCGCAGAATCACTCCGGCAGGATTATCTCGATTTTGCCGATGAATATCCGGATGATTCGCTCGCTCCCAAATTCCTGCACAAGGCAGCCGAACTTTCGCTGGCCATCGATATGCCCAAGGACGCCGTGAGTACTTTGGATATGCTGATTTCCCGCTATCCGGATTATCAGTATCTGCCCGATGCATTGTTCTTCAAGGGCTTTATTCAGGAAAATCACCTGAAGGATATGGCCGCAGCGAAAAAAACATACGAGGATTTCCTCAAACGTTTCCCGAAACATGAGTTATCGGCCCAGGTGGCTGTTACCATCGAAAACCTCGGAAAATCGCCCGAAGTGCTGGTTAAGGAGTTTATGGCCCGTACCGATCAACCTGATTCAACCGCCTCGGATTCAATAAATTAAAAATATTTGCCCAATTATTTGGTCATTTCAAAAAAAAATCGGACTTTTGCAGTCCCAAAAAAAGTATCATTATGTCACGTGTATGCCAATTGACCGGAAAAAAGAGAATGTCGGGAAATCATGTTTCTCACTCAAACATTAAGACCAAGCGCAGATTCTATCCCAATCTCCAGGAAAAGAAATTCTTTCTTCCGGAAGAAAACCAGTGGATTACGCTGAAGCTCTCCACATCAGCATTGCGTACCATTAATAAAAAAGGTATCACCGCTGTGATGAAAGAACTCATTGCAAACGGTTATATCAAATAAATGAATTTTCCTTTGTACATTTGAAGCTGCTTACGGCAGCTTTTTTTGTTTCCGGTATTGACTGCATACTAAAGATTGCCGTATTCCGTTAATTACCCTGCATGAGCCGAATTCAGATTTTGATTTTTCTTCTGTTTCTTTCTTCATCTGCTGCCCTGAGAGCGCAGGATGAGGGTTCCGGCAATCTCGTGCAATTCTCGGGCGTAGTGGTATCGGCCGATAGTCTGAAACCGCTTCCGTTCACCCATATCATTATAAAAAATACCCACCGCGGCACCATTGCCGATTTTTTCGGCTTCTTTTCATTTGTTGCTGAAAAAGGCGATGTGATTGAATTCAGCTCCATCGGATACAAGAAGTCCTATTATAAAATTCCGGACACCCTTTCGGGCAACCGGTATTCACTTATTCAGATGATGCAGACCGACACGCTGCTGCTGACCGAAACCGTCATCTATCCCTGGCCCACACCCGATCAGTTCAAGCAGGCATTTTTGCAAACCCGTCCGCCTGAAGATGATTATGACCGAGCTCTGAAAAACCTGACTCTTGCTGAACTCAAGGAAAGAGCCGCAGAAATGCCGGCATCCAGCAGCATGAATTATAAAAATCAGATCGATTTAACCACCAGCCGGTTGTATTATGCCGGGCA
Source organism: uncultured Bacteroidaceae bacterium (assembly GCA_964547605.1). Taxonomy (GTDB): domain Bacteria; phylum Bacteroidota; class Bacteroidia; order Bacteroidales; family DTU049; genus GWF2-43-63. Next base: position 3,559 of record CAZJOL010000087.1, read on the forward strand.
GCTGCCGCCAAACAATCTTCTGAATCCGCTTGCCTGGTCTCAGTTTATCAAAGCCTGGAAAAACGGTGATTTCAAACGCAAGGATCCCAAAGATCAAGAATACTACTACAATGACCCTCTCAGATAAAGGACTTTCTCATTTCTCGCGTTCAATCGTGCTGGCACTTCTGGTTCTTGCACCGTTCTTTGCATTGTCTCAGAATACAGCCGTGGTGTTTGGAAAAGTGACCGATGAAAGAGGCCGTCCGCTTGAGCTGGTCAATATTTCAATCATGGGCGTTCCCGGCGGTACTTCTTCTGATGCAGCCGGAAAATATGAACTGAAAATCCCGTCTGGAAAAGATATCATTGTTGCTTTCTCAATCCTGAGTTATTCGGTTGAATTCGATACCGTCCGTCTGGCGCCCGGGGAGCGGTTTGAACTCAATGTTGCTCTTACAGATAAAGCCACCATACTTAATCCGATTGATGTCACCGCGCATTACGACATGGCCGGTGGTATAATACGTCTCGATCCACGCACTTCGGCATTACTGCCCACATACGGCGGCATCGAAACACTGGTGAAACTTATCGGAATGGGCGTGTCCTCCGGAAATGAGCTGTCGTCAACCTATTCGGTTCGTGGCGGAAACTTTGATGAAAATATTGTCTATGCCAACGACATCGAAATCTACCGGCCATTCCTGGTCCGCAGCGGTCAGCAGGAAGGTTTGAGCTTTCTTAATTCAAGTCTGGTAAATTCGGTTTCCTTTTCCTCCGGTGGCTTTGAAGCCAGATATGGTGATAAGATGTCATCAGTACTGGATGTTCAGTACAAGCGCCCCGATTCGCTCCGCGGCGATGCTCATGTGAGTCTGCTTGGTGCCAACGTGCATGTTGAGGGCAAAGGCCCGAAAGGGCTCATGACTTTCCTGACAGGGTTCCGCTATAAAAGCACTCAATATGTTTTGAATGCCATGGAAACAAAAGGCGATTACAAACCTTCGTTTCTCGACTGGCAGAATTATCTGACCTGGCAATTGTCCGAAACATCGGAGCTTAGTATTCTCGGATACATGAGCTCAAACAAATACAATCTTGTTCCCGAAACCCGCGAAACTACCTATGGCACCGTAAATCAGGCCTACCGTCTCACCATTTATTTTGATGGAATGGAGTCGGACCGCTTTACAACTTTTCTGGGTGGAGCACGTTTTCAGCACTATCCAAACAAAGATCTGCTGCTGAAATACATTGTATCGGCATATTCATCGCTCGAAGACGAAACCTACGACATTCAGGGTCAATACTGGATCGGGCTGCTGGAATCGGACATGGGCAGCGACCAGTTTGGAGAGGTAGCTGAGAATATGGGCGTCGGAACTTTTCTCGATCACGCCAGAAATTATCTTGATGTCAATGTTTTTTCCGCCGAACATAAAGGGATGCTGGAAAAAGAAAAGTACTATCTGCAGTGGGGCGTAAAAGCGCAGCACGAGCGGGTTTTAGATGAAATCTGGCAGTGGAACTACATTGATTCTTCCGGCTACTCTCTTCCGCATGTTACCGATTCGGTGGGCTACACCGGAACACAGCCATATCAGAATCTGGTGATGTCCGATCTTCTGATTTCGAATCTGCACCTTACGTCCATGCGCTATTCAGGCTACATTCAGAATGGATGGGAATGGAATTCAGACAGTGTCCGATACAATGTGATTGCCGGTGTCCGTAGTTCTTACTGGGATGTGAATCAACAGCTGATTGTGAGTCCGCGGGCGGCTTTCAGCATGAAGCCCAACTGGGACAGAAATTATCTTTTCCGCTTCGCAACGGGAATGTATCAGCAACCGCCCTTCTACCGCGAGCTGCGTGATATGCGGGGCAATCTTCACACTGATGTGAAAGCGCAGCAATCCATTCATTTTGTTGCCGGTTTTGAGCACACAGATTCGCTTTGGGACAGGCCTTTCAGGGTTGTCGGCGAGGTGTATTACAAGGCGTTGAGCAATATGATTCCTTATGTGATTGACAATGTCCGCATCCGCTATCTGCCTGAATACCGCTCGCATGGCTACGCAACAGGAATCGATCTGAAAATGAACGGACAGTTTGTACCCGACGCCGAATCATGGGTGAGCATCAGCATCATGCAAACCCGCGAAGACATTGAAGGCGACTTCTACAATATTTATCTGAATTCAGATGGCGATACAATAAATTCTGCTTCCATCAACAATGTGGCAGTCGACAGCATCCGCATCGAGCCCGGATATATCCCGCGTCCTGCCGATCAGCGTGTGAATGTCAGTCTTTTCTTCCAGGATTATCTGCCGAATAACCCCAGCTACAAAATGCATCTGAGTCTGGTTTTCGGCACCGGCCTTCCGTTTGGCCCGCCCAACAGCGACAAGTACAAACAGACTTTGCGCATGCCGCCCTACAGGCGCGTTGACATTGGCTTCTCAAAGCAACTGGTCGGATATCAGCACCCCGACAAGCCCGCTAAGGTTAGACGCAATCTGAAGTTTATCCGCAATGCGTGGCTGAGCCTCGAAATATTCAATCTTCTCAATATTAATAACACGGTCTCCTACATCTGGGTCACCGATGTCGAAAACAACCGTTACGCCGTTCCGAATTATCTCACAAAAAGGCAGCTGAATCTGAAATTATTGGTTGAATTCTGAGTGTTCAGCTGAAAACTTATGTCTTTGTCCACTTTTTTTACAATGCAAAAGTAGATTTGTTTCTAATCATTATCCGGTCTTAATCCGGTTCAATGGCCACTATTTTTACCCCATTCATGTCTGTTTTTCATTTTTTTCATTTCAATAAATTTTCCGGTCCATGGATTAAAAACATAAACATTAAACCGATATATTATTCCTTTTCTGTCATTGCATTCGGTATATTCTGTTTTACCTGTCAATACAGAAATATAATATCTGTACTGTCCGTTAAAGAATTCTTTTTTCCCAGATTTTTCCCATGTGAGAAATTCAGAAATCTCGCTCGAATCCGTTACTACCAATCCATTTGATTTTGCAATTTCAATGGCTTCATTTTTATCAATATTGAATGTTCGTTGTTTTCCCTTAACTTTCTCAAAACCATAATTGCCCCACATATCGTTTTTGCTTGGATAATAATTACCAAGCGAATCGAGTTCAATCTCTAATCCGATCCCTGTTTCATCGGTTTGGGAAAATACGACAGTATATTTAATCCTGAAATGATTCGGTTTTCTTGTCATAGGTTCTCTCCATGAGCCAACCATATTGGTTGACCAAACTGTATCTTTGTCAAACACTTTCCATTCTCCAAACCAAGCACTTCCTTCATACTCAAACCGTATATGATCGCCGAAAAATTCCTTGCTGTATGTTTTAATAATCATACTATCCGCTTTAATTTTCATTTCTTCGAGCATATTATAATATGGATAGTAAGCTCTGTTTACCGTTAAGATGCCTTTATCATGATCCCATTCGTACATTATGGTACCATCTTTTTTATACTCCCTGGAAATTCCAAAATACGAGTTACTGTTTTTTCTTCCCCAACTTTCATAATGAACTTGTGTAGTATCATCTATAAACCATGCAATAAACCTTGTGGAATCCTTGTATTTATATGTTTCGTCCCAACATTTATAAAGGTAGTTTCTTATAATCTCAATTGAGGAAGAATCAGTTTCTATTATTTCCCATGAAGGTTTATTCTGGCACAAAGCATTAATAGAAAAAAGGAAAAAAAGTAAATATATTGTCGGCTTCATTTTGTTTTTAATTGGATTGCATTTCCACATCCGCCCCACAAATATATCAAATACGTCTCTCAATTTTCAAATTTTCAAATTTTCAAATTTTTCCAGAACTTCATATTCTCACATCGCCGCAAAGCGCCACATCGCCGAAGGCGCACATTTCCACATTTTCACGCCATTTCGTATTTCGTATTTTATTGTTACTCATATTCACACATCGGCGAAGCCGCACACTTTCACATTGTATTTCGTATTTCTGATTTCGTATTTTCAACCTAACTCATATTCACACATCGCCGCTGGCGCACATTGACGCAGTCACACATTTCCACATTATCGCATTATCGCATCATCGCATTATCGCTGCAGTATTTCATATTTCGTATTTCGTATCTCGTATCTCGTATTTCTTATTTCGTATTTCGTATTTCACCCCTCTTCTTTCTTAAAAATATTCCCAATCTCTTTTCCAATTTTCTGAACAGCTTCGAGACCAATATTGAGCGGCTCATGCGTGATATCACCATAGCTGTCAATTATGCTGCGACTGCTGATTTGTGCCGGATAGATCAGGATTTTCGAGTTGCGCGAAAAATATTTTTCAAGCTTTGCCGGAATGCTGTCCAGTTGCTGATTGTACGAGAGTGAGCCTTTGCGTGCGCCAACAAAAAGCAGTACATCGTCTTCGCGAATGAAGCGCGAAAGGATTAAAAAGTCGTCGAGATTATCGAATGGCCTTAATTCGTTTGAGACCTGGTTTTTCAATACAATCAGTGCATTTGCAATGGCTCCGCGTGTGACACCATTCGAGAAAAAAACCATTTCAGTCTTTAATTCAACCGCAAGCTTAATTATTTTTCCCATTATAAAACCGAAATCACTTTCTTTTTCGGTGTACGGTGGTGCAACAACTATTACACGCTTGTATGCTGATGCAGGTTTGTTGATATGACAGATAAAAAGCGATTTGTTTATCTGCTCAAGCAGGTTGTCAAGTCTGAAATCAGATTTCTTATCAGTCAGAGCTCCTTCCTCCGGCCAGGGTAAAACAATGGTTTCAGCCATTATTTCGCGCGATTTGCGCGCCACTCCGCTCAGAAAGTGCTGATCGATGGTGACTGCAATGTTCACCTTTGTTTCTGTTGCAGAAGCATGAATAACACATTTTTCCAGGTCATTCTGTACTTTTATTATATGACCTTCTGAATTTTCATCATTTGGAACGATAGCCAGCAATGTGATCGGATGAACTGATTTGCGGTCTTTCAGCAGTGCCGCAAAATCAATCATTTTTTCCATCGACCTGATTTTGGTGACCGGAATCAGAATGTGTTCCTTGTGAATATTCTTCCCGTTTTCGGGAGTGATTGGCGCATTGTCCATCTCAAGAACCACTTTTCTCGCAGCCCGTTCTGTTACAAATGATGAGAAAATACAGGTGATGAGAATCAGAATGATGATTCCGTTCAATATCACCTCATCAATCAGTCCTGCCTTGTTCCCAACGAGTGATATGGCAAGCACTGCGGCTGCATGTGCGCTGCTAAGGCCAAATACAAGACTGCGCTGTGCCCGGCTGAACCCAAAAATGATCTGGGTCGCAAGTGCCGCCAGCCATTTCCCGCTGAGCGAAACAACAGCCAGTATGGCTGCAATGAGCAGTGCATCATATCCTTCAAACAACAGTCTGACATCAACCAGCATCCCTACTGATATCAGAAAAAACGGGATGAATAGTGAATTGCCAATGAATTCAATCCGGTTCATCAGACTTGAAGTGGCCGGAATCAGCTTGTTCAGCGATAATCCAGCGGCAAATGCGCCGATGATGGGCTCCAATCCTGCTGCCTCTGCTAAAAATGCAGAAAAGAAAACAACCGCAAGCACAAAAATGTAATGTGAATATTTCTCGCTTTCCAGTTTGTTGAAAAACCATTTGGCAATGCGGGGAACAGCGAAAAACATAAATACCGAAAACAACAATATGGATAATACAATCTGTACCCAAAAGTCTTTGCCGGACCCGCCATGTTCCGCTCCCAGCAGCATGGTGAGTGCAATAAGCACTCCCGTATCCGCGATAATGGTTCCACCTACAGATACAGCAACCGCCTTGTTTTTCGAAATACCCAGTTTACTCACAATCGGATAGGCAACCAGGGTCCGGGTCGAAAACATGCTGGCAATCAGCATGGCGGGCAGCAGTTCGTAGTCCAGCACATAATACATTATCGGAAACCCGATGCATATAGGCGTGAAAAACGTAAAAATTCCGAAAAGAAAATTTTTGAATTTGTTCGATCTGAATTCGCTGAAATCGAGTTCCAGACCTGCAATAAACATGATGTACAAAAGTCCGATGGTTGAAAACAAATCGACGGCAGAACTTTTTTCAAGTATGTTTAATCCGAAAGGGCCAATGACAGCTCCGGAAATAATTAGCCCGATGATGCTTGGAATATTAAGCTTTCGCAGTAGTATCGGAGCCAGCAGAATAATGGCCAGAATCAACGAAAAAATCAGCACAGGATTCTGAAGCGGAATGTGAAAACCAGAAGTGAGCTGCTGTAAAATTCTTTCCATTTTCGGATGCCTGGCGGTGAGTTATTGCATTTATACGCAATTTCCGGTTGAAAGTATACATTAAAATAACTGAGTTTGAAAAAAAATTTGATACTGTCCCAAAAAAGTGTGTAAAGTCAGGCTTTCTTAATTTTGAAGTGCAAA
>CAZJOL010000088.1:0-9971 GCA_964547605.1 uncultured Bacteroidaceae bacterium
AAATATTTATAGCTTACTAGTATGAAAGCATTCTGGAATACGATATACTATTTCATTTACAGAGCAGATTATAAGTTTCACCTTGCCTTCAGGTATGTGAATCCCTTTTACTATTTAAATTCAACATCGTTTGCTAAAAAGCAATCTCAAAAAAAAGGAGTCAACAATTTAAATGGGGAAATTGATAAGGTTTTTGAAAGTCCTACAAAAGGAATAAGTACATACCGAGCTGGCTTATTCATGCATTTGATAGTAATAATTTTCTTTGCCATACTTAATAATTTATTTGATGCTATTGTCAAAGATATGCCAACCACCTCTTTTATTGTTTTTATGGCTTCTGGATTTATTACTTCTATCTCCATGAATTATTTTCTTTCAAATAGAAAAAGTCAATATCTTTTGTATTTTTCAAAAATAAAGAAGTGGTCAAAGAAACGGCGTGTTTTCGGATCAATATTGACATTGTTTTTTGTTTTGTTTGTTTTTGCGTTATTAGTTTTGAGTTTTCATGTGATGACATTAAGATTTCAAGGTGAATTGTAAAACATTTGTGGAAGTTATTGAGTATGCCAAGGATCTGACGTTGAAGGAAATTCAGGTACGGAATTATCATTCTGCAAGATCCACGATAAATCCAATATTTCGATCTCAATACTGACAAAACACTAAAAATCAGTTTCATTTGTAATAAAATCCTCAAATATTATTCAGATTATATATATTTGAAGTTCAAAATCCGGCATTCTGGAAGGATCATCAGCAAATATCGCTCAGGCACTAAGCAAATCCGCTTTCGAAGATTTGTTCCGTAAGGAATTCAAAGGGCTGGTGTATTTTTCGATGAAGTATGTGAAAGATATGGATGCCGCCCGTGGCATTGTGCAGGATGCTTTCATCATGCTGTGGGACAAACGCGACAGCATGGATATGGCCCGCAATCCGAAATCGTATCTCACAACGACCATTTACACGCGCTCGCTCAATTATCTGCGCGACAATAAAAAATTCGACAAGAACATCATTGAATTTGAGGAGATTGTCGATTCCGGCTCACAGAGCGCAGATTCAGCTTTACTCGGCAAAGAACTGAAGGCGAAAATTGACGAAGCTATAAACGAGCTTCCCGAAAAATGCCGCGAGGTGTTTTTGCTGAGCCGCAGCGAAAACATGAAATACCAGCAGATCGCCGACACTTTGCAGATTTCGGTCAAAACGGTTGAAGCGCAGATGTCGAAGGCGCTGGCGCATCTAAGGTCGCGGCTTGGACCTTACCTGCCCGTGCTGTTGCTCATGCAGTGGGGATTTCAGGAAATGTTCCGGTTTTTCAACAACTAAATAAGGGTAATCATTGTCTCAGGTGTAATAGAAAAGAAGAAACACAAAAATGGACTCCGGCAACACATATTACATTACGCTGATCAACCGCTACCTGGCGGGCGAGGCCTCCGAAAAGGAAATTTCGGAGCTTTCGGCATGGTTGCTCGAAGATCCTGAAAACAAAAAACTGTTTGCCGAGCACAAAAAGATCAACGATGCGGTTGTTCAGGAAATGATCGAAAGCAAGGTTGATCTCGATGCCGAATGGGACATCATTCAGAAAAGAATTATTCAGCAGGGTAGCAAATCCGTTTCGTTTATACCTGAAAAGAAAAATCCGATGCGGATTATCTGGCGGGTGGCTGCAGGACTTGTTATTCTGCTCACGATCGGCTTTCTGCTGAAACAGATTATTTTCGACACGCCGGCAACCATCGAAGTGCTGGCCAGCAACGATGTGCTTGAAACCACGCTGCCAGACGGCTCCGACATTTCGCTCAACAAAGGATCAAGCATTTCATATCCCAAAGAATTTACAGGTAGCACGCGCGAAGTGGAACTCAATGGTGAAGCGCATTTCGAAGTGGAGCACAATCCCGAAAAACCTTTCATTGTATCAGCAGGCGATCTGCGCGTCGAAGTGCTGGGAACAAAATTCTACATCAACACCAATGCGCCGGGTGGCAAAGTGCAGGTCATTCTCATCGAAGGCAGTGTGGCCGCCTACTACAAGGATACGCCTGAAGACAAGACCATTCTGAAACCGGGAGAGGAAGCCGATTTCATGCCTTCAACAAAGAAAATAACGACCACTTCGCAGTACGAAAAATATTTCATGGTCTGGAAAACCCGCAGCATGAAATTCGAGGACGAAAGACTCGATCAGGTGGTGTACACCATTTCACGGGCTTACAATCAGAAAATCACACTCGTCAATCCGGCCATCGGCAAATGCAGACTCACTGTTGCTTTCGAAGGCCAGACGCTCGAATCCGTACTCAAAGTGCTTGAATCGACCCTCGATCTCAAAGTGACCAAACGCGGTGATGAAATTCTGGTGGACGGAAACGGGTGTGAATAATCTTTATATTTTTGTGATATGTTCAGTTCAAAAGCACTCAGACGGATACTGCTTGTTGCATTTCTTTTTGCAGGATTTGCTGGTATTTCTTACGGTCAGGACCTGAACAAAAAAATCACAATGAAACTTTCGGATGTCACCTTGAAACAGGCGCTCACCGAATTGCACAACAGCACCGGAGTTCTCTTTTCATATAATCCATCGCAGATTCCATTAGGCGATAAAGTATCGATCAGCTGCCGCAACAAGCCACTACGCAATGTGCTCGATGACCTGTTCAAACCCTTTGGGATCACCTACTCCATTGTGGAAAAACAGGTGGTGCTCAAAGGCGGAAAGAAGCAGCAGGAGCCGGCTCCGCAGGAACAGACAAAATACACCATCAGCGGTCATGTTACTGACAGCACCTCAGGCGAAGTGTTGATCGGTACAGCAATATACATCAATGGAACCACCACGGGCGTTATTGCAAACAATTACGGATTTTATTCTCTGTCGCTGCCTCCCGGAAAATATGAGCTGGTGTACTCTTTCATGGGTTACAATAAAAAAATAATTCCGCTGGATCTGAAAAAAAACGAGCAGATTTCCGTACCGTTGAGCATGTCGCAATTGCAGATGGAAGCTGTAATTATTTCAGACAAGGACAACGAAGACTGGCGCGACAACCTGCGTGCAGGCATGATCAGTCTCGAGCCGAAAGTGCTTCAGCAGATGCCTGGTTTTGCGGGCGAAGCCGATCCAATCAAGAGTTTGCAGGCTGTACCCGGCATTCAGAGCCAGGGTGACGGGTCTTCGTATTTTTTTGTGCGTGGTGGTAAAAATGATCAGAATCTCATTCTGGTAGATGAGGCACCGGTTTACAATGCTTCGCATCTGTTCGGATTTTTCACTTCGATGGTTCCCGATGCGGTAAAAAACATTGACATATATAAAGGAGACGCACCAGCGCAATATGGAGGAAGACTTTCTTCGGTGATTGACATGCAGCTGAAAGATGGCAACATGGAGCGCTTCGGACTGAACGGCAGCACCAATCTGTTTGCCAACACACTGGCTCTGGAAGCGCCTTTCAAAAAGAATGTCTCCTCGTTTTATGTTGCGTTGCGCACTTCAAATCTGGGCTGGATCTCGCGTTCGCTCAACCACAACAATCTCATTCTCGGATTTTCTGATTTCAATTCAAAACTGAACATAAAAATCAATCGCAACAACCGTATTTTCCTGACAGTGTATGGAGGCCTTGATCAGTATTTTGTGAAATCCGCAGCTAATCGAACATCGGGCATCAACTGGAGCAACAATCTCGGAACCCTGCGCTGGAACCATATTTTCAACGACAAGCTTTTCTGCAATACAACCATTTATTACAGCCGTTACAACTATTTTGTCCAGATCTGGAAAGAGAACAGCGACTACTGGGATTCACATATTTATCAGGGTTCCATTAAAAGTGACTTCAGCTGGTTCTATTCACCCGATCTCACTTTCCGCATGGGCATTGACCTGAGCGGCTTTGAAAGTGAGCCCGGAAACATACGGCTGAACAACGAAACGGCGCAGGCCCTTCTGCCGGTTGTACCAGCTTACAAAAGTGGCAGCAGCACGTTGTATATTTCTGCCGAGCAAAAGCTCGGAAAAAAATGGTTTGTGAATTACGGTCTCCGTCAGCCCGTATGGCGCAACAACGGAGAGACAACCGTATATTATTTCGACTCGACATACAATGTAACTGATACTGTATCGTACGGTGTCAATGAAAAAATCAATTCATTCCGATGTCTCGAACCACGGCTTACAATCACGTTTTCGCCACTTACTGGACGTCAGATCAAATTTTCATACAACCGCAACAATCAGTTTTTACAGATTCTGAGTTCAAGCATCAGTCCATTCAATGGTATTGAATCATGGGTGCCATCCGGGCCTAACATTGATCTGCAGCGTGCCGATCAGTTTTCAGTCGGCTATTTCGATCGTTTGCTGAAAGATGGATTTTTATTTTCAGCTGAGGCATATTACAAACTGATGCGCAATCAGCTCGATTATGTAAGTCATCCCAATCTGCTGCTCAATCCATTACTGGAAGCCGAAGTGCGCAATGGAAAAATAAACGCTTACGGAGTTGAACTGATGGCGCGTAAGAACAGCGGGGCACTCACCGGCTGGATCAGCTACACTTATTCGCGATCGCTGGTGAATACACCGGAACTGAACGAAGGCCGCACCTATCCTGCCATGTGGGACCGCCCGCATAATATTTCAGTGCATGTTTCATGGACCAATGGTCATCGGTGGAAACTGACTGCCAACTGGATTTATCTGACCGGAATGCCTGTCACAACGCCGGTTGGATACTATACCTACATGAACCATCTGGTGCCGGTTTACGATAAAATCCACAATGATCGTCTGCCAGATTATCACCGCTTGGATATTTCCGTAACACTTGCACTGGCCAAAGCTTCGCGCAAATGGCAGCATTATCTCGAATTCGGTATTTATAATCTTTACGGCCGTCACAATCCGATTGCCATCACATTCAATAAAATTGTGGACGACAACGGCAACTTTGTTCTCCCTTCGGACTTCAGTGATCCGACTTTGATCAATCCGGTGACGACGGCTGTAGCGGGCTTCATTCCTTCATTAACGTACAGGTTCAGACTATGAAAAATATTTTTCTGATCATATTGTCAGTCCTGATATTTGCTTCGTGTGAACGCGAAGCAGAGAGGCCAACGGATGAGGGAAAGCTTCCGTATCTGGTTGTGGAAGCCATGCTCACCAATGAATCAAAGACGCAGGAAGTTGTTCTGAGCTTGCCTGTTACTTCGGCAAACGAAGGCCCGGTCATGGTTTCAGGAGCTGATGTGAGAATCATTGATGGCACTACCATTTATTTGTTTACCGAAGACACACTCAATCCCGGGCATTATTATTCGAACGATGTTTTCGCGGGCATTCCCGGCCACTCTTACGAATTAGCGCTACGGTTTGTGCCCGGTGGCGGATGGGATGGCACCGATGTAATGCCGTCCGCAGAGCTGTTTTCACCGCTATCGTTGTTGCTGGTAAATGAAGCAGATAGTTTATATAAAATTGCATCGGTATGTCAGAATTACGATCCATCGAAGTTTGCTATGTACGAGATATCGCTCGACTGGAGCGGTGTTCCGGGCTATGACACCCTTGAAAACAAAGCAATTTTATATTACTATACGCTTGGATCGCTTGATATGGGCGAAGTACTGCAAACCGATCTTGAATTAGTAACATTTCCGAAAGGTACACTGATAAAGGAACGCCGTTATTCCATATCTGCGGCATATGCGGCATGGCTGCGCGAAATTCTTATTGAAACACAATGGAACAATGGGCTCATCATGGCCCATCCGGGCAACGCCACCAGCAATATGACACAATACATCGATTACGGAAACACCGATGCAGACCGTCACAACATCGCAGGATTTTTCAGCGCCTGCAGTGTGGTGGAATGGAGTGGCACAGCGCAGTAGCGATGTGAGTTGAAAGTTTGTAAAGTTCGTAAAGTTTGTAAAGTTAAAAGGCACTTATTTATTCGTAGTAATAATTTTCAATCATTTATTCTTTTTCAATAGTCTCATTATTTTATTTTGATTTGCAACACCATGACTTTATATTTCCTAATTCCTTATCTTTGTATGTTTTATAAACAAAAATCTCAGGGGGATTATGAAAAATCTTTTTATCCTTTTATCTTTTTCCTTTTATCTTTTATCTTCTGCCCTGGCACAGGAAAACCGTCCACACGACGCATACTGGGCCGAAGAGCAGGGATACTTTTCAAATCTGCATCCCACTGATTACGGAATTGTTGCCAGTTCGAACAACTGCAATGAGATTTATCTGATCAACAACGGTGAATTGAAAACGCTGGTTTCTGCGCCTGGATGCGGCCGCTACATGCAGCTGAGCCCCGATGGAAAAACAATCGGATTCAAATACATTGCAGAAGATGGCATGCAAACGCCGGCACTGCTTGATATTACAACCGGCAAAACGACTTTTCTTGCAGAGCCCTCACGATTATGCGGCCAGCCCACGTTTTCAGCCAATGGCGATATTGTAGTGTCCGATACCACCGGGTTTAGTGTGTTCAGAAAAAGTGGCAACATTGAATATTTTTCATCAGGTACATACGCCAATTATACAGCTGTTTCGCCCGATGGAAATTTTGTTGTGTATAACGACAACAATGATCAGCTGCAAATGATCGACGCGCGCACAAAAGCAGTTGTTGCCATAAGCCCCGAAGGATGCGCGCTTCCGGAGTTTTCACCTTCAGGAAAATATATTTCATTTGTTTCTTCGTTGCAACGGATTTTCATTTACGACACTGAGCAAAACCGCATTGTGACGACATTGTATGGTACCGCAGCCGAATGGCATCCATCGCAGGATATGCTTGCATACAATTATACCGAATCTGAAAATTACACTATTACGCGTGCGGAAATAAAAACTTATAATGCCGAAACAGGCACTGAATCTGTAATTGCAGGTGGTGCCGATAATTTGTTTTTCGATCCTGCCTTCGATAAATCCGGAAATATCTGTTTTCATGATCAGGTTGGACTTGGAATATACACATTTCAAAACCAAGGTGTACACTGCATTTACAGGCATAATGGAAAGTTGCCCATGCATTTTTTCGATACACAGAAAAGCACACTTTCAATAATAACTGTCCCTGGTACTGTCCCTTATGTGCATCAGGTCTATGATACACCCACATGGCATTCGGGCTACTGGAGCTGTGCACCAACGACATCGGCCATGGCATTTGCATATTACAACCGTCTTCCGCCCTGGCCCACCACTGTTGATCATGGCATGTCGTGGGATCCGCATGTAAACAATTTTGGTTCTTACGTGGCAGACCGTTATCGCTTCAATGAATGGTATTACAGCGAAACCGCGCTGGATGCTGCTGATGGAACAACTTACGGAGGATATGGTTACATGTGGACTGGTTCCTACGGCCCCAACAGCCGCATGGAAGATTACATCGCTCAGCATTACATGACATCGAATCAATTCTGGACAACCGGCTGTACCTGGGCTCAGACTGTTTCAGAAATCGACAACGGATACGTTCATCCGATCTGTAATTATCTGACAACTTCAGGTCACCTGACTTTGTGCATCGGATATTATGACACACAGCATTCGCTTCTGTTCAACGACCCGTATGGAGACCGCAACGACGCCACCTATTGTGATTATGACGGTGCCGGTGTTTCGTATGACTGGCCAACATACAACAATGGTCTGGCCAATCTGGGCGGCTCCTACAGTTATGTTGCATGGACCGTTGCTGCACGCACAACTGAGCCGGTGTACAATGACACCATCATAGACAACAATTATTACAATCACGGATTTTATGTGAACAACAGCACGCTTGGCAGCACGCAGCGCTATTTCCGCGATTACAATGTCGGCTACAACGGACATACCTGGTACACCATCGGCATGACGGATCCTGATATTTGTTTCACTACATGGACACCCAACATCAGTGATACTGCGAAGTTCATTGTAAGCGCCTTTATTCCTTCAAAAGGGACCAGCACCACCAATGCCATTTATCAGATAAACCGGCTCGGTGCTGATACTGCCGTACACATCAATCAGGGTGCAAATAAGAATTCATGGGTGCAGCTGGGAACATTCATCATGTGTCCTGGAGAAGCAACTGTGCGGCTTGGCGATTATACAGGCACCGACGGAGACACCATCGCATTCGATGCAATCAAATGGGCGCGATACCCAAATCCTGTTGCACAGTTTTCGGCAGATCAAACAACCATTTGCCAGGGAAATAATGTCGTATTAACTTCGACAAGTCAGTACACTGAAAGTCTCATCTGGAGCTGCTCGGGAGGAACACTTACAAGTCAGAACGGCAACCAGGCGACCTTCAGTTTCAATACACCCGGCGCATTTTCGGTGCAACTGATTGCGGTAAATTACAATGGTCGGGATACACTCACATACAGTTCCTACATCAACGTGCAACCCAATGCCGTCGCGCAATTTACTACATCTGCTGATACCGTTGACATGTCATCACCATATGTGACTTTCACCAACACCTCAACAGGAGCCGATTCCTATGTCTGGGACATGGGTGACGGAACCAACACCAACGATGCAAATCCTTCGCATACATACTCTTCACCGGGAACATACATCGTTACTTTGGCAGCGTACTCATCAGGTTGCGCCGATGACACAACAAGCTTAACCATTGTGGTTGTCAATGCGGCTGCTGTTGCGCAATTCAGTGCAGACCACACAACAGCCTGCGAAGGTGATACTGTTGTATTCAGCTCTGCAAGCCAGAATGCAACTTCTCTTATCTGGAATCATCCCGGAGCAACATTGATAAATCAAGCAGGCGATCAATGTACAGTTGTTTACAACAACGCCGGAACGTATGATACAGGGCTGATTGCGGTGAGTTCGTACGGAAACGACACGCTTGATTATTCAAATTACATTGTGGTTTCGCCCAATGCTGAAGCGCAGTTCATTGCATCCAACGACACCGTTCCTGTTTCCAATCCGCTGGTTGTTTTCACCAATCAATCGCAACATGCCGATTCATATCTCTGGCATTTCGGCGACGGAACCACCAGCAGCGACAACAACCCATATCACACCTATGCTGCATCCCCTGCTTCATACAACGTAATGCTGGAAGCTGTTTCGGCTGGTTGCGCCGATGATTCGGCCACGTTGACCATTGTTGTCATTGATCCGGTTGGCCTGAATGAAAGTGCAGAAAATGAAATCAGATTCTATCCGAATCCTGTTGCAGATGTGATTCATATTCAGTCAGGAATTGCTGATGAGAGCCTTTACAGAATATATGACGAATCAGGGCGCCTTGCGCTGGAAGGGAAAGTGAGTCGTCAGGAAATAAATGTTTCGCAACTTGCAGAAGGAATATATTCTCTCGAAATTTTGGCTGCCAATCGGAATTTTTCGTGTTTCTTTGTAAAAAAATGATGATGATTGACACCCATACTCACCTCTACCTTTCGCAGTTTGATGAAGATCTGGCAACTGTCGCACAACGCGCACGCGAAGCCGGTGTTGAGAAATTGCTGATTCCTGATATTGACAAAGACCACACAGAGAAAGTAAAACAAATTGTTGAACAGTTTCCGGGTCTGATGTATGGCATGACCGGCATTCATCCGACCAGTGTGAATGCGGATTACAAGGAACAGATTGCGCATTTTGAAAAGGAAATTGAAAATGTTTTTCCATGGATTGCTGTGGGCGAAATCGGTACAGATCTGTACTGGGACAAAACATATTTCAAAGAGCAGGAAATCGTTTTCCGCCACATGATGGAAACCGCTGTCCGACTGCATTTACCCGTTTCCATACATCAGCGTAATTCGATGAAGGAAACGCTGAACATCATGTCTGAATTCAATGGTAAAATGAATGGCGTTCTGCATTGTTTCAGTGGAGAAAAGGAAGATGCAAAAGCGGCCATTGATCTTGG
>CAZJOL010000089.1:0-9917 GCA_964547605.1 uncultured Bacteroidaceae bacterium
GCGTCGGCAGCGAAAATCAACAAAAAATGTCTCTTGTATAGGATGAGATCCCGGCACAGTCAGCAATGCTAAAACTCAGTTGCGACCGGGAACTCAAAAAGGTCTTCTGTTGATTTTCGGAATTTTAAGCCCTTGTGTCATTAGCAGTTTCGCTCCTGTAATGCATGATGAAGATAGAGCTTGCGAAGTATCGAAGGATGCTGCAGAGCCCGCTGTCGTTCTTCGATACATTTGAAGACACCGCGTATAAAAAGCTCATTCTACAAACACTCAGAATGACAGCGAAGACAACGGCAATTAAAAAACAAGTCCGTAGTATAGGATGATATCCCGGCGCAAAGGCCTGGAACTTCAGTTGACTTTTTTATTGATTTTCGAAACATAAAGCACTCGACTCACCAGCACTATTTGATTAACGAGCTGCACACAAACTACGAATACATCTTCTCCTGCAGCGCTTTCACACTTTTGTCCTCAAGGTATTCATCATACGTCATGAGTTTGTCTATGATGCCTTTTGGAGTCAGTTCAATGATGCGGTTGGCAACAGTCTGTGTAAACTCATGATCGCGCGAACTGAACAACGCAACGTGCTTCCAGTCCTTCAGCGCATTGTTGAATGCGGTGATGGTTTCCATGTCGAGATGGTTGGTGGGCTCATCAAGCACAAGGCAGTTTGCATTGGTGAGCATCATGCGCGAAACCATGCAGCGAACTTTTTCACCGCCTGATAAAACGGAAGTTTTCTTCAGATATTCTTCACCCGAGAACAGCATTTTACCGAGAAATCCGCGTATATATGAATCATCGTCTTCGACGGTCGAATACTGCTGAAGCCAGTCCATCAGTGTCATCGATTGTTTAAAATAGGAGTCGTTATCGTTTGGCAAATATGATTTTGTAATCGTGCTACCCCACTGAAATGCGCCTCTGTCGGCCGTTTCAAGTTCCATCAGAATATTGAAAAAAGCAGAAACTGCATTGTGATTACGCGATATAACAGCCACTTTATCGTCGCGGTTCAGTGTGAAAGACACATTTGAAAACAGCGTCAATCCTTCGTTTGACTGCTTTGACAAATTATCGGCATGCAGAATCTGATCGCCACATTCGCGATCAGGTTTGAAAATGATACCGGGATATCGGCGTGTACTTGGCTTTATCTCATCAATAACCAGTTTTTCAAGAAGCTTTTTACGACTTGTAGCTTGCTTCGATTTCGAAGCATTTGCACTGAAGCGGTTCACAAAGTCCTGCAATTCTTTACGCCGGTCCTCGGTTTTTTTATTCTGATCGGCACGCTGTCGCAAAGCCAGCTGACTCGACTCATACCAGAATGAATAGTTTCCGGTATACAAGGTGATTTTTCCGAAATCGATATCTGCCACGTGGGTACAAACCGCATCGAGAAAATGTCTGTCGTGAGAAACAACAATTACTGTATTTCTGAAATTGATCAGAAACTCTTCCAGCCAGCTGATGGTCGCAACATCCAGATCATTGGTGGGTTCATCGAGCAATAAAATATCCGGATTTCCAAACAATGCATTGGCAAGCAGCACACGCACCTTTTCTTTCGCAGGCATATGCTTCATGCGCTTGTCATGATCTTCTTCCTTCACGCCTAATGCGCTCAGCAAGCTGGCTGCATCACTTTCGGCATTCCAGCCGTCCATCTCTGCAAATTTGGTTTCAAGCTCTGCAGCCTTTACACCATCGGCATCGCTGAAATCCTCTTTTGCATACAGAATGTCTTTTTGCTGCATGATTTTCCACAGCGATTTGTTTCCCATAATCACTGTTTCAAGCACAGTGTAATTGTCAAATTCGTGATGATCCTGTTTGAGAACACTCATTCGCTCGCCCGGCGTAATGGAAATTTGTCCCGTTGGTGCATCAATCTCGCCTGAAAGTATTTTCAGAAAAGTTGATTTACCAGCGCCATTGGCGCCAATAATGCCATAGCAATTACCCGGAGTAAATTTTACACTCACCTCGTCAAATAAGACACGTTTTCCATAGCGAATGGAAATATTCGAAGCTGCGATCATTTCGGAATTTTTTAAAAAGATGCAAAGCTACCTTTTTTTAAGAGAGGAAAACGCAATCGCTGATAAAATAACATTTGCATATCGGGTGTGGATTGTGCTTCGCCCGACATTTTAGCGTCAGCTTGATAGGGTTAACATCAAAGCATCGCTGACCTGGAATCGTCGGGCAGTAAGAGTCTGAAGCACCCAACGATTCCGTGTCCGCTCCCTTGCACAAATAATCGTCAAGCGGACGCCAAAATGTTGGGTGCGTTAGACGTTGTGCCTTGAGCGTTGCGCCTTACGTCACCTTTATAAACTTGATGACTTTACAAACTTTATACTTGAGTTGCGTTGTGCCTACCCGGCAATCACCTTCTCCACCTGCAGCATAATTTCTGCTTCAAGCTTCAATGCATCATCGTGTACTTTCTGTGCTTTTGCAATGATGTCTGCAGCCCAGGCTTTGTCCTCGATTCCGCCGGCATTGATTTTTACATTCAGGAATGCACCACGTACACCTGCAGTGGCAGCCAATGCGCCAACACCTGCATCCGATACCGAATTCGGATTGCCGGTTTCCGCCATGGCTTTGCATAGCGGTAAAACTTCTGCAGCTTTCTGCATGGTCTTGAAAGGGACTTCAGTGGCATATTGTGTGGCCGCCTGCATAGCGGCTTTGCGTGCAGTTTTTTCTTCAGGTGTGCCTTTGGGCAAACCAAGCGCATCCATGATTTTATTGAAGGCGCGGGTGTCTTCGTCCACGAGATGCATCAACTCATCCTTGAGTTTTTGTCCGGTTTCGGCATAGCGGCTGAATTCTTCCCAACGCTCATCCCATCCGGGTTTGTGCGAACTCAGGTTGGCCACCATGGTTCCGAGCGATGCACCAAGAACGGCCATGTAAGCCGAAATCGAGCCTCCGCCAGGTGCAGGTGATTCGCTGGCGGTTTCATCGGCAAAACCAACACAGGTCATATCCACCAGCTTCTTTTCCTTCGATTCAGCTTCGAGCATATACTCGATGATTTTTTCCTGCGGATTGAATGGTTTCAGATCATCAAGGCCCATGCTTTTCACAGCGATTTTCACGAGTTCACATTCCGAAATCCCCAATGAACGCTGCTGTTTGGTCAGGTAATGCTTGCCAGCATCGATCAAAACTTTCTTGGGAACAAGTCCTACAATTTCGCTTCCGGTTACACGCACTCCGCGATCTGCCGCTTTGCTGCAGACCTCATCAAAAGCCACATGTACCGGCGTTGTCGAAATGTTGGTAATGTTCATGCTCACCTGCGCAATGCCGTATTCATCGATGAACCAGCCAATGGCTTTGGTTGCTTTGAGCGTACCGGGAACCATCACATCTTTACCTTTTTCGTCTTTCACCACTTTTCCGGTAACAGGATTTCCTTCGCGCTTGGGACGGCCTTTCTCGCGAACATCGAATGCGATGGCATTGGCACGGCGGGTGCTGGTGGTATTCAGATTATAATTGATGGCAACCAGAAAATCGCGTGCACCGACAGCCGTTGCACCACTGCGTGAATTGAATTCGGCCGGGCCAAAGTCAGGTTTCCACTCAGGCTTCACGATTTTTTCTTTCAGGCCTTCATATTCGCCGGAGCGGCAGAAAGCCAGATTGCGTCTTTCTTTCGTGAATGCAGCATCTTCGTAGCAATACACCGGAATCTGCAGTTCTTCGCCGATGCGTTTCCCGAGTTTACGGGCGTATTCAGCCACTTCTTCCATTGTGATGTTGGCAACAGGAACCAGCGGGCACACATCAGTAGCGCCAAAACGCGGATGCGCACCTGAATGTTTCGACATGTCGATGAGCGATGCCGCCTTTTTTACGGCCTGGAAAGCAGCCTCTATCACTTCGTCGGGCGTACCGACAAAAGTGACCACCGTGCGGTTGGTGGCTGCACCCGGGTCTACATCGAGCAGACGGACGCCTTTGCATGATTCAATAACATCGGTGATTTGTTTTATGACCGTCAGATCGCGGCCTTCGCTGAAATTCGGAACACATTCAATGATCTGTTTCATTTCGGAAATTTTATTGTTTAGTATTTGGACGGGTCGAATAATTCACCATTGATGATAACCCGGTCGATTTTGTTGAAACCGTAGTAATAGGGCATAAATGCCAGCGACGGAATTTCTTTCGTAATAACGATATTGGCTATTTTGCCCGGGCAAATGCTGCCGTAATTATTCTGAATTTCCATTGCAAAAGCGCCGTTGATTGTAATGGCATGCAGTGCTTCTTCAGGCAGCATGCGGCCATAGATGCAGGCAAGCGACATAATGAACTGCATATTGCCACTCGGACTCGAACCGGGATTGAAGTCAGAGGCCAGCACCACCGGCAGGCCCGAATCAACCATCTGGCGCACCGGAGCATAGGGAATCCGCAGAAAAAAGGAAGCGCCCGGAAGAGCCACCGGCATTGTACTGCTGGCCAGTAATGCGTCGATTTCAGGTTTGTCAATGCGCTCGAGATGATCAACAGAAACTGCATTGTGCGCAATGCCCAGCTGAACGCCGCCTGAATTGGCCATTTCGTTGGCATGCATTTTCGGCCTCAGACCGTATGTAGAAGCGGCTTTCAGAATAGCGTCCGTTTCTTCGATGGTAAAAAATCCTTCGTCGCAGAAAACATCAATATAATCAGCCAGCTTTTCATCGGCAACCTGAGGCAGCATCACGTCAATTATTTCGCGGATATAGGCCTGACGGTTATCGCGATAATGTTTCGGAATGGCATGAGCGCCGAGAAATGTACTCTTTATCGGAATCGGAAAATGCTCTTTCAATCGTTTGATGACACGGAGAATTTTGATTTCGCTTTCCGGAGTCAGCCCGTAACCGCTCTTGATTTCAAGCGCAGTTGTGCCGTGCGAAATGACTTCAATAACACGTCTGCGGGCCGCTTCGAATAGTTCTTCCTCACTGGTCTGACCCAATCGCTCTGCACTGTTCAGAATACCTCCACCGCGTCTGGCAATGTCTTCATACGACAAGCCATTGATTTTATCCACAAATTCCGATTCGCGAGAGCCGGCAAACACAATGTGGGTATGTGAATCGCAAAAACCAGGAATAACAAAACCACCGGCAGCATCCATTTCTTCATCAATGGTGAATTTTTGCCGTATGGCTGAAACATCATTCATGCTGCCAAAAGAATGAATTCTGTTTGTGTCGATCAGCAAATATGCATTTTCGAGAACATTAAGCTGCTTTATCATGCTGCCGCCAACGGGTTTCTGCGATGGGGCACTTTCAATAACAGCAACAGCGGCGGCATTGATTATCAGTTTCATTGTTTACGGCTCTGGGTGTTATTTTTTTGCGAAAGTAACTATTTTTTACCCTTGCCTGCAACAATTTTCAATTATTTTTGTCCATAATACACAAGTCAAACGCCAACCAATCCAATATGAAAAAAGTATTCTCACCGATTCTGTCTGCAATTCTTTTCATTATTTGTGTTCAAACATCAGCTCAGATTGTATCAGAAAAAACAGCCCGCAATGCCGCATATTCTATTCTGAATGCAAAAAATGCTGTTGTTCCGGCTTCACCGGCAGATCTGGTTTCGGTTGCGGTACCCGGTACATCGGTTACAAATCCGGAAATCTTTATTTTCAACAATCCTTCGGGAGGCTTTGCCATAATTTCGGGAGACAAATCGGCTACTCCGGTTATTGGATACAGCACCAGCGGCTCAGTGCCTGCAGGCCAGTGGCGTTCGAACTTTGCCTGGTGGATGCAGAATGCTGTAGACCAGATTCAGTATTATCGTCAGCATGCAACGAAATCGACTTCAGAAATTGACGAGGAATGGGATTTTTTACTTTCAGGAAATACCACCAACAATCCGTTTCATTCAACAAAAGACATTCTTCCATTTTTGCGTTCCACCTGGGGACAGGATGGCGTTTTCAACGACCAGTGCCCCGAAGATGCCAATGGCGAAGCCCTGGTTGGCTGTGTTGCCACCGCCATGGCGCAGGTGATTTTTTATTATCAGTTTCCGCAAACCGGCTACGGAACACATTCTTACAATGCGTACGGATATGGAACACAAACGGTAAATTACGGAGCAGCCACGTACAACTATACTGAAATGTCGGGACACCCATCTTTTCCCATGCCGGAAGTTGCTGAGCTTTCGTATCATTGCGGTGTTGCTGTTGATATGGGTTATGGGTACGATGGTTCCGGCGCTTACACCTGGGATGTTCCCGATGCATTGACATCGCATTTCCGCTATGCCAGTGCCGAATATCGCAACAGAATGAGTTATAATTCAACATCCTGGGCAACATTAATGCGTAGCAACCTCGATCTTTATCGTCCTGTTATTTACTCCGGATCAGGCAGTAGTGGCGGCCACGCTTTTGTTATGGATGGATATCAGGGAACCAACTATTTTCACTTCGATTGGGGTTGGGATGGCTCTGCCAATGGATATTTCTACCTGACTGATATGAATCCAGCCTCTGGTTATGAATTCAACGACGACCACCAATGCGTCGAAAGTATTTATCCGCCGACAGCTTCGTACCCATATGGCTGCACCGGCACTAAAACACTGACTTCGACTTTCGGACTGATTGAAGATGGTAGCGGGCCAACTGAAAATTATGAAGCCAATTGCAACTGCTCATGGCTCATCAGCCCGGGCCCTCAATGCGATTATTTCAGAATCACCTTCGAAGAGCTTAATCTGGCAAGCGATGATTCTGTTAAAATATATGCCGGAGCCAATGCTTCCGCAGCCGTTGCCGGAGCATTTTCAGGCAGCACGGTGCCTGCTTATTTCGATATATACAGCAGTCAGGTGTTTATTCAGTTTGTTTCCAACGCTTCCAATCACAGCAAAGGATTTCTGCTGAACTATAATGGTCACATTCCGGTTTCATGCAGCGGAATTGTTACATTAACCAATTCAACTGACACAATAAGCGACGGTAGTGGGTCCAATACTTATGGTAATTCGAGCCTTTGCCGTTGGAATATCCAACCACCCGGCGCAACTTCCATTTCCCTTCATTTTATTAATTTTGATATGGCTGATGATTTTGATTTTATTCGTGTTTATGATGCAGTAACATCCAACATCCTCGCAACGTTTCATAAGGGTGACAGTCCGACAACAATAAATGCTGCAACCTCAAAAATTCAGGTTCGATTCCAATCTGACGCAATTTCTGTTGCTGACGGTTTTGAATTGTATTACACAATTACTACTGCTGTTAATGAATTACCTCAGGGATACTCACTGATGGTTTATCCGAATCCGACCACTGATCTTCTCAATATTATTCCTGGCAATCTCGCCGACGGTGCATCCGTGGTTATTTATGATTTCAGGGGACGCTGTGTCTTTAATCAGAAATCCAATGGAAATATAATGGCTGTTCCCGTCGGTAATCTTTCGGCTGGCTTATATTCTGTGGGTCTGATTTCTGAAAAAGGCAATATCTGGCAGAAGGTAGTGATTGAATAATTTTGATTATCTTTACATTCCAATTCCTTTCTGAATGAACAAAGTTTTAACTTTTGCTCTAGCGCTGTTGTGGAGTCTGTCTCTGACTTCAGCTCCCATCAACTATGATCAGGCTCAGACTGTCGCCATCAATTTTCTGCAAAAAAAAGTGCAGATTAACGAAAAATCAAAACTGGTTTATGTCAGCTTTGGTCAAAAAGCGCAGGACCCGCTGATGTATATTTTCAATTACGATGAAAATGGATTTGTAATTATTGCCGGAGATGATGCAGTGACACCCATTCTTGGCTACTCTGATGAATCGGTTTTTACAGGTGAAAACATCCCGGTTTCAATGGCTGCAATGCTTGAAGGATTTTCCAACCAGATTTCATATGTCCGAAACAACTCTATCGTGGCTGATCAAAATACTGCCTCACAATGGAATTCGTTGCTGTCGAAAAACCCCTCTTTTAATAAAGGTTATTCGGTTAATCAATTACTGACTTGTCAGTGGGATCAGGGTTCTCCGTACAACGCCCTATGTCCGTATGACCCTGCAGGGCCGGGCGATCGCGTGTATGCCGGATGTGTTGCAACAGCCATGGCAATGACCATGTATTATTACCGGTATCCTGTTCAGCCAACAGGATATCATAGCTATAGCTCAGATTACGGTACCCTCAGCGTCGATTTCACCCAAAGTCTATACAATTTCGAGCAAATGCCTTACAGCCTCGAATCCGCCAATTACGATGCAGCCAAGATTCAATACGATTGCGGTGTAGCCGTTGATATGATGTACAGCCCCAACGGGTCCGGCGCATATATGGACGATGCTCTCAATGCCATGAAAGAGCATTTCGGGTACAACCCCGGTGCTACACTCGAATACAAAAGCGACTATTCAGAGGCTGATTGGATTAGTTTACTGAAAGCTCAGCTCAATGCTGGTCATCCCCTGCCCTATGCCGGTTATGATGTTGGGTCGGGACATGCTTTTGTTTGCGATGGTTACAACGGCGATATGTTCCACTTCAACTGGGGCTGGAGCGGATCTTACAATGGCTATTTTTACATCAGCAATCTGAATCCCGGATATAATTTCTCGTCCGGTCAGCAGGCCTTCATCAACTGTTATCCTGCTGCGGTGACCTACCCAGCTTCATGCGGCAGCTATCAGATGACCTCACGCAGCGGAAGTATGGAAGTTGGCCACGGACTGTCTGGTTATGCCAATAATCAGAATTGTACCTGGACAATTCAACCTTTTGACAGTGTGCAACACATCAACATCGAATTCAGATATTTAAGAACTGAGCCGGGAAATGATGTGGTTACTATTTATCAGGGTGTTGACGCATCAGCTCCTGTTGTTGGTTCATACAGCGGTATTTCAGGTAATTTCACGGTGCAGGTTCCTGGCAACCGGGTTTATATTACGTTTCAGTCAAACAACACAATTACCGATGGTGGGTTTCATGCTGATTATTATGCCTACACACCTTCATTCTGTAGCATTTTCAACATAATAACAGAACCTTTTGGCAGTATTAATGATGGAAGTCATAATTATCCCTATAACAACAACACTTTTTGCCGTTGGCGCCTTGAACCACAAAATGCCGGCGGAATTATGATTGATTTTACTGATTTCAATATCGAGCAATCAAATGATAAACTCTCATTTTATACTTACCCTGAAGGAGTTTTTGTTGCAGCTTTTTCCGGTAATACTGTTCCTCAGTCTTTTTTCATCAATGCGCCTAAAGCCATGGTTGTTTTTAAAACAAATGATGAAGATACAGTTGATGGTTTCACATTCAATTACCACGGCGTGGCAACCAGCCTCGATGAGTATCCGAATGCTTCAATGTATGTTTCGGTGAATGAAGCCAATCATCCTGTAATCAACATCAGCCATTTCCCGGCGGGTAATTATTTTGTTGAACTGAGTGACTTGACTGGTCGTGTGTTGTTTGCCGGCCGCAATGATGTTTCTGGCGATAGTGAAAATATTGAAATTCCATATATCCCGGAAAACACAGGCTTGTACCTGATCACACTGAAAGGTGATAACATCAGCCGGACACTGAAATATTTCGCCCGATAAAAACAAATCAGAGCGGCTCATCGACAGAGTATACCGCTGCCATCTTCGATACATCTGTAGTCCGTTGATATTTCAAAGTCGTCACTTCAAACACTGCTAATTACACATTTGCTTAAAATTCTGAAAATAAACAAAAAAGTCAAATGAATTTCCCGGTCTCCGCCTGTCCACAAGCTCTGCCGGTGGAAGCCGGGATCTCATCTTATACTACAGACTTTTTTTTTGTTGATTTTCACTGCCGACGCTTCGACGGAGTTTATCCCGCTATCGA
>CAZJOL010000090.1:0-1921 GCA_964547605.1 uncultured Bacteroidaceae bacterium
ATGAGTTGAGAGAAAATTTGTTTTCGAAGCAGGAGATGTCTGTTGTCAGTTATGAGCTTGCCCACAATATTGTTTTTGCCGGCGAAAACTTTGCAACGGAAATCGGCTTAAAGTCGCACCCCGATTTCTATAAAACTACACAGTTTATTTTGGAAGAAGATAACGACAATATTGAATTGATTGATATTGAAGTGGGCGATAATGGCATTCCGGTTTATGTTCAGGGCCCATACGACTCTCCTGCACGTGTACACGATATTCTTGAAACACTCAATAAAACAGTTGGCTTCGATAACTATCGTTTTGTGGTTGTGGAGGGCTCTGGAAGCGAATTTGATTCTGACGACGATTACGACGAAGACATCGAGGATGATGACGACAACAGTTTTGAAAGATATCTTGATTATTCTTTTAAGGATTTGAAAAATTTATTGCTGAATTTTGAAACTATTGCCGCAACGAATTTTGGTGAACACTCTTTGGTTGGGATAACCGAGAATTTAATTTACCGGATTGAAGGTGAGAAAAAGATTGAAAACCTGTTTGCGCAGTTAACAGAACTATTCGATTTTAAAGTTGATGTGGATGAAGTGCATCCTTCGTTGTTTGGACTCGATTCTTTTGATGACAGGTATAATAAGGAAGAATTGATAAATGATTTTGTCGATGCCTGTCAGAATCTTTCGGAGAAAAAAGTTGGTAAAAAACTGGTAGCGGCTTTTGGAAAAAAATTTCCGGAAATTCCTGCAAACAATTATCTCCTTGCTCAGAGTGAGTTTGCTAAAGACAAGAATAATTCATCGTCAGCTGTTCAGAAATATGCGCTCAGCTGTCCTGATTATCCGCTGATTCAATTGTTGTTTTCTGTTGCCTCATTATTGAATACGCCTGCAGATGATAATACAGATTTCCCGGAATTTTGTTCAGCCTGGTTCGGAAACCGGAAAGTGCTTCATCCAATCGAGGCAAACGACTATGTTTTCTACCTGAGTACGTTTGTTTTCAAAAAAGAAAATCTGGCATGGGGCCTGGCTTTCATCGAAGCACTTGAAGAATCTGAAATTCCTGTTGAAATAATTAATTACTATAGAACAATAGGATTTTTGTCACTCGTCATGATTCTAAGAAACCGCCTGTCAACTGAAGATTTTTCGCATTTGAAGTAATTCCGTTTCGCGTTTTATGCATTGATTTGTTCCGGTTTTGCGATAAAAACAAGAAAAAGCGGGAATAGAATGATGACGATTCCAGACACTTCAGTTTTCCTGCATCATTTATCCTGTTCCTTAAAGAAAGCTGAAAATTCAAAATCCGAATCGTCGTCTCATTTTTATTCCTATCTTTACCAGATAATTCCATATTATGCGCTGGATATTTTTTCTTCTGTTGTTTGTCTCTGTTGCTTCAAATGCACAGCTGAGCGATGATTTCTCCGATGGAAATTTTACCTCAAACCCTGTCTGGAGCGGCGATGCGGCCAATTATATCATTTCGACTTCATCGGCAATCCCAACGGCAATGCATCCGGGTTTGCAGTCAAGCAATACAGTAGCCGACACAACATATCTGTCGACTCCGTTCAATGTTACGCTTGCCGATAGCATGGAGTGGATTTTCTGGGCAAAGATGAGCTTTAATCCCAGTTCCAACAATTTCGGCCGCGTGTATCTGGTTTCCGATATGGACGTTCTGACGGGAGATCTTTTTGGATACTATGTAGCTCTTTCCGAAGGTGGAAACGACCGGCTTTGTCTGGTGCGTCAGGATGGTAATACAAAGGCACAGATAATAACGGGCACAGTGGCTAATATGAATAAAAGTACCAATGTTATGCGGGTTAAAGTGAAGCGTAGCAACAGTGGCACATGGACCCTGATGAGTGATACTCTGGGAAATGATAATTATGCAATTGAAGGAACAG
>CAZJOL010000090.1:2021-9904 GCA_964547605.1 uncultured Bacteroidaceae bacterium
ATCAATGAAATCATGGCCGATCCTTCGCCGGTTGTCATGCTGCCCGATTATGAATATGTTGAATTGTACAATACAACCACCCTTCCGATTAGTCTGAAAGATTTTGTTCTGCGTATCGGAACTACAGACAAAACATTGGGAGATGTGACCATTGATCCGCACGGATACCTTGTCCTATGCGACGATGCAGCTCAATCGCTTTTTGAGGTTTATGGCAGTACTTTTTCGTTTTCTTCTTTCTCTGTTTCAAATACCGGTGTGAATATTTCCCTGATTAACCCAGTCGGTTCTGTCATTTCATTTGCTGAATTTACGGATGACTGGTACAACAGCTCCTTTAAAGCGGATGGTGGCTGGTCGGTCGAACAGATCGATCCGCTCAATCCCTGCCTGGGTAAATACAACTGGACGGCTTCGAACGACAACAAGGGCGGAACGCCTGGTGCAACCAACAGTGTGAATGCGGTCAACAGCGATGTCGTTAATCCTGAATTGTTACGTGCTTCGCTCGAAAACGACAGTACGGTGCGCTTGTTTTTCAGTGAGCCGATGGATAGCAGCACGGTGCTGAATCCGGCCAATTATACAATCAGCAACGGATTATCTGTATTTGGTGTGCCAGTTGGCCTTGCACCTCAGTATCAGTCTGTGATTTTATATCTCAATCAGCCGGTGCAATACGGAACAATTTATACGGTGACGATCACGGATACACTTACCGATTGTGTCGGAAACCCGCTTGCAGTCAGCAGCAGCGTGCGATTTGCAATAGCAGACTCAATCGAAGTTGGGGATGTTGTCATCAACGAAGTGTTGTACGATCCGGCGGGTGCTGCTGATGACTATGTTGAACTGATCAACCGCAGCAATAAAATCATTGACCTGCGTTTTGTTACACTTGCTACATTGAATGATTCACTGCAACTCGACGATCAGGCCTACATTGCTCCCAACGGCTTTCTGCTTTTCCCGGGCGAATATGTTGCTTTCACCGAAACGGTGGATGAGGTAATCAATTATTACAACCCGATTGCTCCCAATCAGATTCTTGAAATATCTGACATGCCCGCTTATTCGAACGAAAGCGGCATTGTGGTGCTGGCAACCGCTGCCGGTGCGACACTCGATATGCTTGAATACAATGTCGATATGCAGGATCCCATCCTCGAATCGGTTGATGGTGTTTCGCTCGAACGAATTGATTACGACCGCCCGGCTGCTGATTCGACCAACTGGCACAGCGCGGCCTCGACAGTGAATTACGGAACCCCCGGATACAAAAACAGTCAGTACTCGAAATACGAAGGTGGCAGCAACATTACGGTGTCGCCCGAATCTTTTTCTCCCGACAACGATGGCTACAACGATGTGCTGAACATCGCATGGCAATTCGATCACACGGGTATCATCTGCAATATGAAAATTTTCGACAGCAACGGACGCTTCATCAAAAACATCATGCAGAATGCACCAATTGGTCCAGAAGGCGTGATTTCGTGGGATGGAAAAGACGAAAACGGCGAAACGGCACCCATTGGAATCTATGTCATCTTCGCAGATATTTTTGCTTCGGATGGTTATACCGATAAAATCAAAACGGTTTTTGTGCTGGCAGGAAAATTTTAAGCGATGATTATTGAGAATGTTGTTGTATCAGACGAACTGAAGGACGTTTATTTTCGCTGTCCGCTTGATTTGTGTCACGGAGACTGTTGTGTGGAAGGCGATGCAGGTGCTCCGCTCACCGAAGAAGAAATCAGCATGATTGAAGACCTCACTGAGACCATTCTTCCTCTGATGGATAAGGAAGGTAAAAAGGTTATGAATGACATCGGTTCGTTCGATTATGATATGTCCGGTAAAATGGTGACACCGCTCAAACCCAACGAAGAATGCATTTATCTGACCTGGGAAAACGGGCATACAGTCTGCGTTTTCGAGAAGCTGTTCAACGAAGGCAAAATCGATTTTCAGAAACCCATTTCCTGTCATTTATATCCGATCCGCGTGGTTGAAGATGGTGCTTTCGAAAAACTCCTGTTGCATCGCTGGCGTATTTGTGCCGATGCTTTCATCGTTGGAAAGAAAGAAGGGGTGCGGCTTCTGGAATTTGTAAAGGTTCCGTTGATCCGCAAATACGGCGTTCAGTGGTACAACCGGCTGATGATAAAATGTGGTTTCGACCCGCATAAAACCGATCAGAAATGAAAATACCGTTTCTGAAAACCGGCGACACCATTGCACTTGCAGCACCTTCACGAAAAGTTGTACCGCTCGATTTTGAACCATTCGAAAAGTCTCTGATTGAAAAAGGATTTAATGTTGTCCGTGCCGGAAATCTGAACCTTGCCGATAACCAGTTCGCCGGCACTGATGCAGAGCGGATTTCAGCTATGAACTGCTTGTTTGAAAATCCTGATGTAAAAGCAATCATTGCCGTTCGCGGAGGATATGGTGCTGCCCGTATTGTTGATCAGCTCAAATGGAACACATTGAAGGCAAATCCGAAATGGTTGTGCGGCTTCAGCGATTTTACAGTACTGCTACATCATCAGTTTGCCTGCAACGGCCTTCCGGCGCTGCATTCCGATATGGCAGTCCATTTTGGTCAATCCGGATATGAAGACAATTTTTCTTCGTTGCTTGATGCACTAACTGGCAAGCCAGTATCCATGAGCATCTCGGGACATCCGTTCAACCGGCCGGGAAACGCAAGCGGGATTCTTGTCGGCGGCAATCTGAGTGTATTGTATTCAATGCTAGGCTCTGCCTCATTTCCGGATATGCATGGAAAAATATTATTTCTCGAGGATCTCGATGAATATTTGTATCACATCGACCGTATGATGCTGGGACTTAAACGTGCCGGCGTTTTCGATAATCTGGCTGGCGTTGTGATCGGCACCATGAGCGAGATGCATGATAACGAAACTCCTTTTGGAAAAGATGCGGAAACCATTATCCGCGATCAGCTTTGTGAATATTCTTTTCCTCTGCTGTTTGGTTTTCCGGCGGGACATACTGAACTGAACAGAGCGTTCTTTGTTGGTGCTGAGACGGAGATTTCGGTGAAATCTGGTGGTGCAGATTTTTTGCAAGAGATTAGTCAATAATCCCGTGTTCTCTGTTGGGAATTTGTATTAGTTTCTTGTGATCACAGGGAATAAGGAAAAGATTTAAGGAATCCGGATCTGACGTAAAAAAGTGAAACTCAGAATAGAACTCTGACAACTTTACAGTTTTTATCCATTCGGTTTTTGAAAGGTCTTTGAGTGATTTAGAGAAATACTTGTATGCCGTTTCGTCTCTGAAATCATAGTATTTGAAAGCAACCTCACGAATAAAAGTCCTGATATTTCTTATTTGTTTGATTTGTGCTGAATTTTCCGGGTTTGTTTCAATTCCCATTTCAAGGAATCCTCTGGATTTGAATACCCGACCCATTTCAGGGCTTATAATCATTTCTTTGTCTGCAATGTCTGTTAGTCTGATTCGTCGAAAATTTTGACTGCGCCAGTCAAGGTATGAAATATACTTGTCAGCAAGTTCTTCGGGGCAGGTACTTTTACAATCATGAGACATGCTGCCACATGAATCAAGAAAAATTTCAAATCCTGGCTGCCGAATACCGGCAGGGGAAGTATTAAAGTCTATACATTCCAGAACCAGCCAGCATGTGGAATCTTGAATAAGTTCTTCAAAGAGGATTTTCTGGTTTATACATTTTGAAAGTTCCTGAATAATTTGATTTTCGAAATATGGAAGGTTTGCCGGATTTTTTTCTAATAAATAATTATAAAAGAAGCAGGTTTTAATATCTCTGAATGCATAGTGATTTGCATTGTTTTCCGGATTGGAAAAGTTACATGACAGCAAGAGGATTGTAGACAATATTGCAGGGATTGTTTTCACCATTATTGTTTGTAAAAATATTATAATTTGTTGAATTAGCTAAAGTAAATAAGTTTGTGTTGAATAATTTATGTGGCTTATTGATTTTTCAACAAAACCCTGCTGTCATCCTGAGTTTCGCTCTTGCAGCGCCTCTTGCGCATAGCGTGCGAAGTATCGAAGGAGTCAGCAGGGCCCGTTGTCGTTCTTCGATACGTTTGATGTCGGATGTTTTTGAGGCATTTGGTTCAAACACTCTGAATGACAACGGGCAAAAATGCAGCGAAAATCAGCAAAAGAAGTCGAATCGCGCCCTCCGCATACATATGTTTTACACGTTGTGAATTGATTCTGAATTTTATTAAGCAAAGGCAGTTTGAATGTGAAATTCAAAAAAGAAATTTTTCTATTTAATTATTTTCCTAAATTTGTATAAAAGGAACTGTTTACATTGATTAAATTTATTTATCATGAATAAGATTTTTGCTGTTTCCATTATACTGCTATCTTTACTTCCTCAGCTGATTCATTGCCAGACGCCTCAGTGGCATTGGGCAAAGGGCTTTGGCGGAGACTATGTCGATAAGGCCAATGCGCTTGCAACCGATGCAGATGGAAATGTTTACATGGCAGGCGGGTTTTACAGTTCAAGCATAACATTTGGCAATACTACTCTGTATAACACCGGTGTGTCGGATATCTTCATCGTGAAATTCGATTCTTCAGGACAGGTGATATGGGCAAACAGCTTTCAGGGTTCGGCTGGCAGCAACAACAAAGCAACCGCATTGACGGTCGATTCACATGGCAATGTCATTATTACAGGAGTTTTTGAAAGTCCTTCATTGTATTATAATGGCTATGCTGTGAACTGTACATGTCTGAGAGATTTCTTTGTTGCCAAAATCAGTCCTTCCAGCGGCCTGATCTGGATGAAAGCGGCTGTTGGTCCGGCATTTGACGGCTCAAGCAGCATTTGCACCGACCAGAATGATAATATTTTTATTGCCGGCGGCTTTGACAGTTATGTTTTATCAATGGATGATGTTGTGCTGGACAAAAAAGGAAATGGAAACCCATGTACCAATGCGTTCATTTTTAAACTGAATGAAAACGGTGAAGCAGTCTGGG
The DNA here is from genome assembly GCA_964547605.1 of uncultured Bacteroidaceae bacterium. GTDB lineage: Bacteria > Bacteroidota > Bacteroidia > Bacteroidales > DTU049 > GWF2-43-63. The sequence goes on from CAZJOL010000090.1 coordinate 7,044, forward strand.
GCACCAATTTCGGCGAAGACTCAGACGATGGTATTGTCATCAGAGCAATCAAGGTGAAGCCCGATGGCAACATCGTTTTCTGCGGCAACTTCGCAACTCCCCGGATGGGAATTGGGCCGGATACGATTTTCAATTTGGATACAATTCCACCAAGTATTTCTCTGGATGCATTTGTGATAGAAATGACGCCTGACTTCGAATATAGTGATGTGAAGCAGATTGCCGGAACCGATCATGATAATATTTATGACATGGATATTGACAATGAAGGGAACATTGTTTTCACCGGTTGTTTCAACAGCAATCCGTTGATTATCGGCTCTGACACATTGACATACATTCCACCCAATACAGATGCGTTTACGGCTATGATCAGCTCTTCGGGCGACTTCCTGTGGGCCAGATCAATCGGCGATGATCCCATTGTTGCAGATTACAATAATTGCGTATTTGATTCAAAAGGAAAGATTTTTATCACTGGTCAATACATGTATGATACTCTTTTTATTGCAAACGATACATTGGTTGGCCATTCATTTCCCGACTTTTTATTGCTTAAATACAACAGTGAAGGCGAAACAGAATATTGCCGCGGTGCTGGTGATGAGGGATTTGACGAAGCCTTTGCACTTACCATTGACAAGGAAAACAATATTTATATAGCAGGATCTTATACCAGTTCTGTTCTTGTTATTGGAAATGACTCTCTGATAAATATTGGAGCCGAAAATTGCTTTCTAGCCAAATTCTCTGAGTACAGAAGACACGATTCATTACCTGATATTTCATTTGCAGTATATCCAAATCCCAGCGATGGCTTCATTACTGTAAACCCGGGCTCTGATTTTTCACAGGGCTATAACCTGGAAGTGACAAACATTTTGGGCCAGCGGGTTTTTTATATGCAGGCCGACGACCGGCAGCTACAGGAACTGTTTCTTCCGTTTGCATCAGGCGTTTATTGTGTGACCCTCTACACCCAGCTGACGAGAAAATCTGCTAAAATCATTATTGAATAAGAAATACGGTTTTATTTTTTGAAGTATTGCATTCCATTCTGCAATTCGAATCTCAAATCAGATTAATTTCAAAAATCAAATTTTTTCACACTTAGACCCACGCTGTCATCCTGAGTTTCGCTCCTGCAGCGCCTCTTGAGAAATAGCGTGCGAAGTATCGAAGGAGGCAGCGGAGTAAACTCCGTCGAAAGGCAATTTTCACCCAATCGTTATTCTTAAATCAAGAATTACTTCATCATTCGAACATCCTTGCCTGCCTGACTGCCTGTTGCAGTTAAACCTGCAGACAGGTTCGGCTTTAGTTCATAAAGTTCGTCATGTTCATAAAGTAGAAAGGCACTTCTTTTAGTTGTCAGTTGTGAGTAGTCAGGGACCAGTTTTAATGTTACTCATATTCTCACATTCGCGAACTTGTCACAGCTTGTCACGTTTTACGTGATTTCACGTGAGCGCCACACTACCGCCTCATCGCATTATCACAACTGAATTTTCATCGTCTCTCATATTTCCACATTCGCGAACTTGTCACAGCTTGTCACGTTTTACGTGATTTCACGTGAGCGACACATCGGCGAACCTGTCACAGCTTGTCACGTTTTACGTGATTTTACGTGAGCCGCACATTTCCACATTTCCTTGTTCAGAGTTCAAACACTCCTTCTTCCTTCATCCTTCCATGTTCCTTGTTCAGAGTTCTCTACTTCGCCCAGCTATCCTTCAGCGTCACCGTGCGGTTGAAAACCGGCTTTCCGTCAGGACTTTCCTTGTCCGGAACAAAATATCCGAGCCGTTCAAACTGAAAGTACTGTCCCGGCTTTGCCGCTGCCAGCGCGGGCTCGCAATAGGCGGTCACGACTTTCATGCTGTCGGGATTCATATAATCGAGAAATGTTTTTCCTTCTTCGGCATCATCGGGTGCAGGAACCGTGAAAAGCCGTTCGTAGAGACGTGTTTCGCAGGCGACTGATTGTTTGGCGGGAACCCAGTGAATGGTTCCTTTCACCTTACGTCCATCCGGACTGTTGCCGCCGCGGCTGGCAGGATCGATTTCACCATATACCTCAACCACATTTCCGTTATCGTCTTTTTTACATCCGGTGCATTTTACAAAGTATGCATAACGAAGGCGCACTTCATTGCCCGGATAAAGGCGATGGTAGCCCTTTACAGGTTCTTCCATGAAATCGTCGCGCTCGATATAAAGCTCGCGTCCGAAAGGAATTTCGCGGGTACCGGCAGCTTCATCTTCCGGGTTATTGATAGCAGTTAAAAGATCATTGTTGTTATCGTCGAAATTCGTAATGATCAGTTTTATCGGATTCAGAACAGCCATGCGACGTTCGGCGCGTTTGTTCAGGTCTTCACGTACACAGAATTCAAGCAGTCCTAGCTCAATCACGTTTTCACGTTTGGCAACCCCTACTTTTTCTGCAAACATGCGGATGGATTCAGCTGTATAACCACGACGGCGCATCCCGCTGATGGTCGGCATCCGCGGATCATCCCAGCCATTCACGAAGTTTTCTTTTACAAGCTGCAGCAACTTGCGTTTACTCATCACGGTGTAGCTCAGATTCAACCTGGCAAATTCAATTTGCTGTGGCGCATGAATACCGAGACTGGCAACAAACCATTCATACAACGGACGGTGCACTTCAAACTCCAGCGTACACACAGAGTGTGTGATGCCTTCCATCGAATCGCTCTGTCCGTGCGCATAATCATACATCGGATATATGTTCCATTTGTTTCCGGTGCGGTGGTGCTCGGCATGCAGAATGCGGTACATGATGGCATCGCGCATGTGCATGTTGGGCGAGTTCAGATCGATTTTGGCGCGCA